>DASRIZ010000466.1:0-19738 GCA_035649735.1 Blastocatellia bacterium
TGCCGTAATAAACCGGCGATGAACGCAGCGCGAGCCAATCGAGTCCGACAAATGCTTCGCGCCAGAGAGGGCGTTGAGCAGGTTCGTGATCCCTTAGAAAGCCTTTTGGTGAGGTTGATGCGGCCACTACGCTCCTCTCTAATCGATGGACGGTGTGCTCGCAAGCTTGCTCCTTACGGAGACTGTTGCTACTGCCGTTTTCCGCGCCGCGCTTTCATAACTTTCGGCTTGATTTCTTCCACGCCCGCGGCCGCGCGCAACTCAATGAACGATTTCTCAAGCGCATCCTTCAGCTTCTCAACATCGGGCATAGCCTGCGTATCCGACGTCAGCCCGAAATATAGATTCTGATCGTAGCTCATGATAGCGCAGCCGCACCCGACGGCATAGCCCACCGGGACATAAGGGTAGTAGGCGATCATCCGCTTACCCATAGCGTAGAGCGGAACCTGCGGGCCAGGCACGTTGGTCGAAACCATGTTGAATGCCGGGATCGGCGTAGTCGCTAGCGCCCCCGCGAACGCGTGCACCGGCGCAGGCAGAATCCCCATTAACGCCGAGAAGAGGTTTAAACCTTCGGCGACTCGGCTGCCCTTCATCGCCGCAGTCCTGCGATTGATAAATCGGAACCGCTCAACTGGATCAGGCATGTCGAGAGGGATCTCAACCGGTAACATCGAAACCAGGTTGCCTAGTGCGCCCCGCTGATCTTCCTGGCGCAAACTGACCGGAACCATGACCCGGAGCTGCCGTCCTGCCGTCCGTTGA
Source organism: Blastocatellia bacterium (assembly GCA_035649735.1). Classification (GTDB taxonomy): domain Bacteria; phylum Acidobacteriota; class Blastocatellia; order UBA7656; family UBA7656; genus Onstottus_A. The sequence continues at coordinate 769 of DASRIZ010000466.1, forward strand.
CCGTGGAGTTCAACATAACGCGAAACCGCGCCCGACAAAGTTGTGAGCACCACGTCGTTGACCGTGCCGCCAAGCGCGGCGCGGATCGCGCGGGCCTCGGCGAACGAGAATGTGCTCCAAACGAGCTTCCGATCTCCCGAACAAGGACGGTTGAACGGCAGCATCGAAACCGGGGAAGCGAGCTGAGGGAGAGTCCCGCTAGTCTCGCGCATCGCCTGACGGGTCTGATCGCTGGAAAGCGCTTGAGTCAGATTCATAAGACCCGTTTGAAACTCCATAAAGCGGTTCATGCCTTCCTGCATGTTGTCGAGCAACGTGTCGAAGAATCTTCGGGTCGCGTCCGGACGCGGCGGCTGAGGCGGGCGCTCAGGGGCAGGCTCGATCTTTTGTATTTCGGGAGAGATATCCAGAACGATCTTGAGCAAGTCCACTCCCGAAACCCCGTCCACCATGCAATGATGCACGCGCGCGATCATCGCGGTGCGTTTTCCTTCCAGACCGTAGACGAGATAGATGTCCCAGAGCGGTTTGCGCCGGTCCATCATCGGAGTGAATATGCGACCGGCGAGTTCGATTAGCTCGGCTTCGCCGCCCGGCGCCGCGATCTGGATCTTGAAGATGTGATGTTTGATATCGAAGTTGTTATCGAATTCCCAGGTTGGATGTCCGATACCGAACGGGTCAGGCGTTACCACCTGCTGGTATCTCGGCAGCAGGTGCATCTTCGAGTTGATCATTGCGACGAAGTTATCGAAAGGGATTGCGCCTTCAAACAGGCTTACGCTTCCGATATGCATCGCTGCTTCCTTCTTTTCGAAATAGAGGAAACTTGCGTCAACCGCGGTGAGTCGATGATTGAGATTTGGTGTCGACAAATGGAATTCTCCGATGGGTCGCTCAACGTGTCATTGCCGCGGCATCAGCGAAATCCCTTACCCACTGTACCTGTTGGGCAGTCTGCGGCACTGACATGCCTCTTGCCTCGCTAACCAGTCGAATCGCGGTCTCAGGCTCAATACCTGCGCTGACCAGCACACTCGCGGCTATCAGGCCCGAACGACCAATTCCGCCCCAACAATGGATTACGATACGACGGCCTTCGCCGAGAAGCCGCTCGATCATATTAACGAAGTTCAATGCCTCATTGCGCGATGCCGGAACGCCAAGATCCTCAATGGAAAACGAGAAGTAGGAGATATCGTGTGCTCGGCAAAGTTCCTCTTCTTTGTTTAGATCCAGCTCGTTCCTCTCCTCGTGAGTCAGCAATGACACAACCACATCAATTCCAGACTCCGACCACCCAATGATTTCTTCCTCAAGCCATCCGCCGCCGCGAGGCCGAGGCGAAACCGCCAGCCGGCCGGGCCAGGGTCCTGCAATCCAGTAGAGGTTTGTATTCATTCACATTTGAACCATCCGGCCGTGCCTTGAGAGACCCATCTTTGCTTACCGTCGCGCGGTTCGAGAGTCGCGCGGTATGAGGATCGCGAAGCCGGTTCCGAAGAAAGAGCTGTTTCGTTTGAGCGTCGAGGCCAGACAATTCACACGTTCCGGCAAATCGTCGCCGATTTGAACTTTCAGTCCAATGGCATGGGCGGTAGCTTCGCGTTTGCGGCCCCCGAGCCAGTAATGGACATCCGGATTTGCTGCGATATTCTTCAACCAGTGCGAATGTCGGCGCAGCGTGCTTACTACAACCACATCACCGACCAGCATCGCCATCAACGGGACATTGGATTGTCGTCCGCTTCTTCGCCCCTTTGTTTCTAAGACGATCGCACCGATCGGAAGCAGCATCGGCGCGCCAAAACCAAGCCGGACCAGTGGTTCGATGAACTGATTCAGCGTGCGGAAAAAATCGGCTTCCAGGCGCTGAAGTGCGGTGAAAAACATTCAGGGCGCTCCTTAGATCGTAACTATGGGCTATTCTGTCAGCCCGGTTACATCGTGAGACATCACAACTAAATCATGCGTGCGTCCGGCGCGATCGATAACGTAGTCACCCAGCAGCGCCTCGGCTCGAAACCCCAAACGCTCCAGAGCGCGAAACGCGCCTCGCTGTTCGGTAGCCATTCTCGCGACTATTTTTTGCAGCCCCAGCTCTCTCGCGATCGAGAACAGCTCGTTTGCAAGCAAGGTTCCCAGACCGATGCTTCGGTAATCAGGACTCAAAAGCAGGACGATCTCTCCCAGGTGGCGCGTCCACTGAAGCGCATTATGGCTCAGGGTTCCGTGGCCGACCAGCTTGCCGTTTGCTTCAACCAGAACCGTTTTGATCTGTCCGGTTTTTATGTCGTGAACCCACCGATCGAGGGCTTCCGGCCTGGTGATATCGACCGCCAGGAAAAGCAGATCGTCTTCGGGCAGCGATTTGGCGAAGCCCATCAGCGCCTCTCGGTCATCCTCCTGCATCAGTCGCAACGTGATCTGCTTGTCCTTTAGCGTGGTGGTCCACGGATAGGTTCGCTTCGAATCGTTGGGCATCGGAATCTCCTCGCACAGAATCAGCGGGTCGCGTTTAAAGCGAGCGCCTAGCTCTTTTTCCCGGGCGCTCCCATGAACGGAAGCTGTGTCGCGAGGTCCAGCCAGCGCTTCTGCACTTCGACGTAATTTGTTACCGCCTGCTGGGCGAAGTCTGCAAGCGCGGCCGCAGGAGAACTTTCGTCGAGATTGAGCCCGTCCTTAATCGCTTTGATCACCTGAGCGTTCTGTTGCGCGGCGAAATCGAGCCACTGCGTGCGCGCCGTTACAAACGCCTCCAGCCCCTGACCCGCGTAATCCGAAACTGCTCGCGAGACATCGGAGGGAGTGACACTAACTCCTTCCCGAATGGCATCAAAAAGCTGGCTGCTTTGCTGCGAGGCGATCTCGGCCCATCGCTTTTGCGCTTCGACGATGCCTTCCACACCCTGTCGAGCCCAGCCGGCTAATGCCGGCGTCGGCGCGCTGCGGTAGAACTCCATTCCCTCCTCAATGGCTTTGAGGACCAGGGCGTTCTGTTGAGCAGTCAAATCGATCCATTTCTTCTGGGCATCAACCAAATGCTCTACAACCTGTTGAGCCCATTCTGCCGCATTGGTCTCCGGCGCTGTTTCTGCCGCTGCAGCGCCTTCCTTGTTCGTCGATTTCGATTTCGTAGTCATTTTTTTGGTCCTTTCAAGAAAATGTTTACTTTGCTGGCGGACCGAGCGTGCGAATCTCGACGGTTTCGCGCCCGGGGCCGCCACCGCGGAATCGGGATGCTACATCGTTGCTCCCGTATCATCGCCGGTCTCGATCCTATGTTCGGTCCAGAGAATATCACATAATCCGGTAACGTCAAGCCAAATTTGTTGCAAGTGCGAAAAGAAAATGCTAAAGCTACAGAAACAGTAGAATTAGAATGCCAAACAGAATATCGACCGATGGGTGAAGGGACTGGATCGGGTTATTCTGCGGAATTGACGCACATTAGGTTCTTCGCAACTGCGGAAACCGCGTATTAGATTGAAATAATTAGAGATAGCGAAACAACATAGACACAAATGCTGCAAGTGTGCTAGATTGCGGAGACATGGTGAAGAAGAAAGCGAGCACAAAAACAGCGACGGATGAGCGGCAAACCGATCGGATCTTAATCAAACGCTACGGCAATCGTCGTCTCTACAACACCGAAACGAGCAGTTATCTGAACTATCAGGAACTGGTAAAGCTGATACGAGACGGACACGATGTTCAGATTATTGACTCGCGCACCAAGGCGGATGTGACCAAGGCGGTTTTGATGCAGGTTATCCTGGAAGAAGAAAAGAATCAGAGCGTGTTGCCAGTCTCGTTTCTCTTTCAGGTGATTCGGTCACGCGAATCCGCAGTCCAGGATTTCTTTAAGAACTATCTGTCGAGCAGCTTTGAAGCTTATTTAAAAACGAAAGAGGAATTTGACCGCCGCTTCCGCGGGTTTCTGGAGATGGGGTCAACAGCGCCGGGGTTGTGGGAAAAACTCGTTCCCGGAGCCGACGCGGTTAAGGAATTTTGGGGTCTCAATAAGAAGGAAGAAGAAAAGAAGTAGGTAATTGAGCGGCTGCTTCGCTCGCGCTGTGGAGAGCGCTCAGGGCGTTATTCGGATTACTGAGGTTTATCGGGCGCGATGTAATGCGTTGAGATTAAATCCATGTAGCTCTGATACCGGCCGGCGTCATAGTCTGTCAAAAAGACCATCATTCTTTGCAGCAGCGACGTCGATCGCTGCCCCTCCATTCGAGCTGGATGATAATATCTCTGATACACCCAGCGGATGAATAGACTCTTTTCGGTGACCGGCAGCTTTCTCACGTTGGCCACGAAACCTGGGAACAGGCCGTCATCGAACAAGTACTGTTCAACATTAGAGGCGTAAAACGCGCTAACCGTCAGTCCATTCTTGCGCAGGTAATCGCCGATTGACGAGAGCGCTTTCTTTCCGCCGAAATCACCAACAACCGGGATGATCAGGTTTTTCATGTGAAGCCCGCGAACGAATGCGTAATCCTCGCGGCTCGCAAGAAAGTTTCCCGGCTTGCCGTGCTGGTCCGGTTGAAGAATGACCTCGGTCAGCGTCGGGAACTCGCCATCCGACCAGCCGTTGAGCGTAAATGCAGCGTCCAGTCCGCTATCGCGGAAGCTTTTGTACACGAATTCCAAACTCGCTTGATCGCGCGCTGATAGCGGAAACTGAAAGTCCTCCTGTATCGACTTGCGAATAGCGGTCAGATTAGCGGCGTATGTCTGCTCGTCGCCGCGGGTCTTTGTGAAATAGGCCAGCAGTATGTTTATCGAGTCATCGGGCGAGGGAGCGTCCTTCGTTAGCGGCTTGCTCAACCAGCGCGAAATAAACTGAAGCCGACTGGGCGAGAGGTGAAAAAGCGCCTTGTACATCAAATGCTGAATCACCGCCTGACGGCGAATGTCGAGGATGAACGCGATCCTCGGCCGGGTTTTGGCGATGTACGTGAAATTCTGCTCCGGGCCAACACCGATATAAGCGCCACCGGTCGAGCCAAGCTGTCGAAGCTTGTCGACCACCGTCAAATACGGACTCTCGTTGGAAATGAGATTATCCGAAAAGAAGTAGCCACCGTCTTCGGAGAGATCACGAATCAACCGGGAGAACTCCGCAGCCGGGAGGCTTTCAGGGGGTTGCTGCGCAGGCTGATTGGAACGAGCGCCCCAGAAAGGAGCGGCCGCCAGAGCTAGCGCGAGTCCAGCTGCGATTAGCACCGACCGCTTTAGGCCAATTCTGACTCTGTCAGTGATCGTCGACGATCGGTTTACCCTAGCGTTCATGAACTGCGCGTTCCCTTTGGTCGTGAGCGACATCTTCCTCCAGCAGCTCAGTTGTGTGATCAGTAACACTCGTTTCCAAACCCGAGGGCGGGCTTGCCGGCAACTCCGGGGTTGTATCGGCCTTTTGCTTCCTTATACCCGAGCGCTTCTGCAAAGCTGCCGAGTAGAGAATGAGCAATCCTCCGACCGAGATTGCGGTTACCACCAGCAGAAACAATATCCCACCGAGCACGTGCCCTTTACCAATAATAATCTCACTGATGATGGCCCAATAAAACGCGATATAGAAGATGATGCCTGCTCCGGTCCAGAGATTTAGGGCCCATCGTTCAGCCTTGCGTTTCTTAACCCGGAGTTCTTCCTGCTCCTCTGGGAACTTGTCCGCAAGCAATTGGGAGAACTCCGGAAGGCTCAGCCCGCAGCCGCGGCAGTATTGTTGATCGGTCGATGCGGAGATTCCGCAGTTAGGGCAATGCATTGAAAGCCTACCTATCGTGTCGCTGAGATAATCTTTCCAAAGGTTTCTTTTAACTGCTCCAGGGTTTTTCTAATTGTCTTGACTGCCGACCCATACTGACTACGCTCCTCGAGGGGCTGAACTGTTCGCAGCGTTTCTCCAAGGGAGGAAAGGGCAATGTTTCTTCCATCATAAAGGCCTCCCTTAAAAACCTCGTAGAGTGCGCTGAGGCTCTTTTCGTCCTCAGCCGGAAACTTCGTCTTCAGGTACTGAATTGAAGAAGGCTTATCCAAAGCCTCTGGAATCAACCATAGCTCAGACTCAAGCTTGACAAACGCTGTTCGGAGATCGGAATCATCGACCTGCATAGTCTCTTCAATCCTGCGCAACACCGATGGTGATTGGATTCGCACGCCTTCAGCCTTAGCTAAATACTGCGTGGCTTTTTTGGAGTCGCCTTCGAATGTGCCATCATCAAAAACGGCGAGACGGATTGCGATCCCGTCGTCCCCGATCTCAGAGTGGTGTAGAAGCAACCTGCCGGTTGCTCCTGCTGCGAGCGCCGGTCCGCCTCTGCCGTAAGCTCGCTGGCCCGTTCCGCCTCTACCGGTGGAGATCTCGTAAGCAACAATATTCTTATCAGACTTGTTCTTCAGCCAGAGGTAGTAGACATCAAAGTGCAGCTCAAGCTTTTCAACCTCCAGCGAGGTGCTATTTGTTATCCGAGGTCCCTCGCCCGGTTTCAACACAACCGGTCTGGTGTCAATCGCCTTGATTTCAACCGGCTCGATCCCGAATCGTTCCAACTCGGATGTGCGAATGCTCTCGCCCGCACGAATCAAATAAGGCTCGCCGACCTTTTCTGTCTTGTCCCCAGACTCATAAATGAGCGAGAGGGTGACTCGCAAATCGTCACCCTCTATCTCGGTCTCGACCTGGAGACTCTCGATTACGCCAGGCAACTGCGAGTTGCTGATCTTCAATAACCGGCCAGGAATCCGTGTAGTACTCTCTCCGCGACGCGGGCCGCCGACACGAACGGTAGTTGAAGTCAACCGAATCTCTAACCCGAGTTCAGGTCCGGCGTGCATGTCTCGCTGCTGTCCTAAGCCCATCGCCGAACCAATAGGAGCGAGCAGCAGAGCTGAGCCAATCATTACCACGGCCTGCGAGATGAGGGTCCGGAGCTCCGAACGAGCGTGAAAGAGCATAACAACCTCCTTACCTTTGAGCGTGCGGAACATACACGCCCAACGTCTAGACTGGGTAATCCTGAGCAGTGCCGAGGGGATTAATCGACGCCACCCATTGCGAACTAACTGCTGCCTTCTTTGTGCAGTCATCGGGAACTAAGAGGTCTGTGGGAGAGGGAGTACTTCTTTTAGCTGGGTCCGCAAATCTCTGAAGTCGGCGCGCAATGTCAGCATTTCGGCTTTTGTGGAATGCGCGACACTGGCGACGCGATCGATTTCACTTTCAATTCTGTCGAGCCGCTCATCTAGTCTCGTGAAACGTCCGTCTATGTTGTCAAAGCGACTAGCGAGTCTTTCATCAAGAGAGGCGAGTCTTTCACCAAGAGAAGCGATCCGCTCAAGGACTGTGTCGATCGTGGGTTTGGTTGTCATTTCGTCTGACATCTTTTTACCTCAATGGTCCTCCAGTGTGAGGACAGGATTACCCAGGATCGAAGATAGTAAACACCCTTTGACGGAATAGAGTCAACGGAGCAAGCGACGACCGCCGGCATGGATATTCCGAGATCTTCTACAACTGTCTGATCCAAATATTTCGATAACGCACCAGATCACCGTGGTCCTGCAGCTTTAGCGATGCTTTCGGCGGATGTGCAAGGTAAAGAGCGGGACGGTCGTGAAATGTGTTCCCGTAAATCTCGACATTGTTTTGAATCAGCACGCCGTTGTGCAGCACGGTAACGCGAGCGCGTTCGATTACCTTACCCTGCTCATCGAACTTCGGAGCTTTGAAGATAATGTCGTAGGTTTGCCACTCCCCGGGCTTGCGTGACGCATTTACCAGTGGCGCATGCTGCTTGTAGACAGCTCCAGCTTGCCCGTGATAGTAAGTCGGGTTTTCGAACGAATCCATCACCTGGACCTCATAGCGTTCCATCAGAAACACGCCGCTGTTGCCCCGGCCCTGGCCTTCGCCTTTGACGTCGGAAGGTGTGGCCCATTCGATGTGAAGCTGGCAGTCGCCAAACTCTTCTTTCGTGGCGATGTCGCCAGTTTTTGGAACCACCTCAACGTATTGATCCTTTATTTTCCACTGTGGTTCACCGCCCTCCCTCACGCGCCGCCATTTGGAAAGATCCTTGCCGTCAAACAGCACGATCGCATCCGACGGCGGAGCGTTGTCCTTTTTGCCCGGTGTTACGATTGGCGGTTCCTTTTTTGGCGGAGGAAAAGGTTGAAGCTCCTGTGGTGTCTGGCTCATGGCGGCAACTCCTAACAATGAAGCGAACGAGAGAATTGAAAAGGCTACTATTCGATTGTTCATAGCGCATTCATCCAGGTTTCCTATCCTTCGTGGGAGTTTTATTGTACGCCAGCGATTGTCCCCTTGGGATGCTAAGCGACTGCCAGTTTCCGTCGTTCAGGATTCGCGCGAGCAGCACGATCTGGCCGACGTGATATGAAACGTGAGCGAGTGATCTGCACAGCGCCCCGTGGACCGTCCACGCCTCGCCTCTAATGTACACGAGCGCTTGCAGTTGGTCATCGCTCAGTTGTGAAAGCTGCGATTCCAACACTCCCCAGCCCTCAGACCACAAGCGTTGAACTTCCTCCCAGCTATATTGCGTCTCCTCGAACTCAGCTTCTCGATTCCTCCAGGGCTTTTCTCCGTCGCTAGTCAGGAAGTCGGTGAACCGAGACAGCAGATTACCGCTGATGTGACGCATGATCATTGCGATCGAGTTAGTGTCGGCGCCAAGGATGCTGTTTAGTGATTCGTCGGGAACCTGCTGAATAGCCTTCTCTCCGAGCCTCCGATATCGAGCGTACTCGTCAACAAAATCTCTGATTACGACGATCGTTGCTTCGTTGTCACGATTCGATTTCATTGGCTGCATGTCACATCCCAATAATGGGCATTCAAGGTCCAATAATATACCTGCTAATAGGCTTTGAATCTATGTGAAAGCTCCAGTAGCACCCCCAAACTTTATTTAGTGGATCTTTTATACCCTGCCTGCCAGTCGCGACGGTTGATCGCTGTGCCGGAATTCCATCACATGCAATTGGTGGATTGTTCTACCTGGCCTACATCGCGGCCGTATGCTCGCTCGCTCCCGAAATCCACCAACTGCAGTTGGTGGATTGTTCATACTCAGCCTACAAGAAGAAGGGGCGCCCGGCTTTTCTGAAATCCCACCAACGCAGAGTCTGTGTGAAAAACCGATTGTAGCCGGCCCTCCACCGACCCCGTGTCGGTGGAGGCGCGATTGCCAAGCTAACCCTCGCGAGAACCGCCAGCCCTCCACCGACCCTGTGTCGGTGGAGGCAACGACTGTCCAGCTAAACCCTCGCGAGAACGCCAGCTCTCCTCGACCTTGTGTCGTGGATGCGCGACTGTCCGTCGTTGCCTCGTGGCGGCGGTCGCGTAGCTTCCAGTCGTTGCCTCCACCGACGCAGGGTCGGTGGAGGGCTGGCCGTTCTCGCGAGGGTTTAGCTTGGCAATCGCGCCTCCACCGACACGGGGTCGGTGGAGGGCCGGCTCAATCGGTTTTTCACACAATCTCTGCGTTGGTGGGATTTCTGGAACTCGCACGGTCTGTGGAGTTGGGTTATTGCCCGAGTTATGTGCTAACAGCTTCTGATTGGCCATTGCTTGACTCTCAATCAAGCCAATTGCTAGTTTGTCTCGTTCGGTTGGGTCGCCAAACGGCGCCTGTGGTTGTTGCTTTCAAGGAGAGAAAGATGCGCTGGTCCAATCTGTTTATTCCCACCCTTCGCGAGGATCCGGCGGATGCCGAAGTCGCGAGTCATCGGCTGCTGGTGCGCGCGGGCTATATTCGTCAGCTAACAGCCGGCGTGTACTCACTCCTACCGCTGGCCCAGCGCGTACGGCTAAAAGTCATTCAGATCATCCGCGAGGAGATGAATCGGATCGGCGGGCAGGAGTTTCTGTTGCCTGCTATTCACCCCGCAGAAGTCTGGAAAGAATCGGGCCGTTGGGAGGTTATGGGCGACAATATGTTCCGATTGCGTGATCGCAAAGGCGCCGATATGGCGCTGGGCATGACTCACGAAGAAGTATTCACCACGATCGCGCGCAACTCGATAAACTCCTACCGGCACCTCCCGCAGGTCTGGTATCAGATCCAAACCAAGTTTCGTGACGAGGCTCGACCGAAGTCCGGGCTTTTGCGAGTCCGCGAATTCACGATGAAGGACGCCTACTCGTTTGATGTTGATTTCGAGGGGCTGGACAAGTCGTTTCAAGATCAATACGACGCCTATTGCCGGATCTTCACTCGATGCGGTCTGAAATTCACGGCGGTAGAAGCGAGCTCAGGAGCGATGGGTGGCAGCAAATCCACCGAGTTCATGGTTCGAACCAACGCCGGGGAGGACAACATAGTCGTATGCGAGCAGTGCGGGTACGCTGCGAATGTTGAAAAGGCGACTTCAAAGATTGCAGCGCCGGCTGACGACGGAGGCCCCGCCGCTGCCGAAGAGTTTCCAACGCCTGGCGTTCGCACCATCGAAGATTTGACGACGTTTCCCGGCGGTGCGTCTGCCGACCGGCAGATAAAGACATTGGTCTATGTTCTTGACGATCGAATCGCGCTTGTCTTGATCCGTGGGGATCACGAGCTCAATGAGACAAAACTCATGGATGCGAGCGGGGCGATCAACATTCGACCCGCCCATCCGGAAGAGATCAAAGAGGCGCTCGGCGCCTCAGCCGGGTCACTGGGCGCGGTCGGCGTCACTCGAGCCTCGCATCCGAAGATCACTCAGGTGATAGCCGATGACGCGTTGCAGGGGCGCCGAAACATGACCACCGGCGCAAACAAAGATGATCATCACCTGCGCGGAGTTTCGATCGAGCGCGACATCAAGATCGATAAGTGGGCGAGCCTTCGTACAGTCAAAGCGGGCGAAATCTGTTCGAATTGCAGCGGAACGCTTGACGTGTTTAAAGCAGTCGAAGCCGGACACATATTCAAGCTTGGAACAAAATACTCGGAGAGCATGGGGGCTCGGGTACTCACCGCAGATGGGCAGGAAGTGCCGATTGTGATGGGGAGCTACGGGATTGGCGTCGAGCGAGTCATGAGCGCGGCGGTCGAGTTGTACAACGACGAAGCCGGGATTAGCTGGCCGGCTGCGATCGCGCCGTTCCAGGTCGTCGTAACCCCGGTGAACATAAAGGACCAGGCGCTACTGGCGGCAGCTGAACGGCTCTACGATGACCTTGGCAAAGCAGGGCTTGAAGCCCTCCTCGACGATCGTGATGAGCGTGCGGGCGTCAAATTCAACGATGCTGATCTGATTGGCGTGCCTTTCCGGATCACCGTCGGCAAAAAAATCAAAGAAGCCAAAGTCGAGTTATTTACTCGCTCAACACGGCAGTCCGAAGATGTGCCGGTTGATTCGGTTGTTCAGTTGATCCACGACAGGATCGAGGCGGCACTCGCGTAATTTGTATTTGTTAGAACTTGCGCACCAGGCTCTTCCCACGTAGTAACGAATTTATTCGTGCCGGTTTGATGAGGGAAGAACGAATGAATTCGTTACTACGTGGAGTCTGAACTAGAAGAAGAACGAATAAATTCGTTACTACGCGGAACCCAGAACGAGGTTCGCTAAAAACTCCAAAGGCGATGTGTCACAGGAGGATGATGAACTATCGAGTGAGACGTAACTTGATGACCGGACTTGTGATGTTTCTATCACTCAGCGGGTCGGTCATGTCTACGCCGCCTGATCCAGCCGCACGAGCCGTTAGTGCGTTCTACAAATTCCACCTGGCGCGGAATAAAGACTTCACCGTTGCCAATCTTCGAGTGCGGCGACGGTGGCTCAGCCCCGAGTTATACAAGTTGCTGCTCGGCGAATTGAAACGTGAGGCTGAACAACGGAAAACCCATCCTGACGAAGCGCCTTATTTTGAAGGCGATCCGCTTACGAATTCTCAGGAATACCCGGATTCGTTTCGTGTTGGTAAGACCGAGAACGGCAGTGATCTAGCGAAGGTCACCGTGACGATGGTGTGGAGCCCACGGACAAGCAGAGGTCGCGACCAGCGGGACATCGTCGTTGAAGTAAAGAGAACAAGCACCGGCTGGTTGATCAACGACATCATCGATAACCAGGGCTCGAGGCTTCAGGATGAACTCAAGCGCCCGCATTGAGTTTCCGCGGGCATCAAAATCGGCAGGTTGCTACCTAAAAGACCTCGGGTTAGGCCTGAAGTGGAATTTCGCAGGAGGAATAGACCACGGGTTGAACGGATCAGATCGGTGTGAATCCGTCTGATCCGCGGTCAATTCACCCGGTTCGGACGCCATCAACACAGTTTTGGGACACTACCGAACTTCAAGACCGTTGAAAAAAGGACGGAGACTCTGGTAAGCTCTGCGTTTGCGTGCCAAGCGCGATTCGCGTCATGGCGTATTCATTCTGAAAGGAGTAAGGAATCATGGCTAAGAGAGGAGCAGCACGCGCGGTCCGCTTGAATTGCCCGAAGTGTTCTAGCCCTTTTACAGTCGTTGCATTTATCTCGCAGGGAATCAATGCCAACGAGTACTGGAAGGCTAGAGCTGAAGAGCACGACTGCGCAGCACACGAAAAAATGCTTACGGCGTCGCGCTCGGGTGAAGGTACCAAGAACCCGCTTAAGGCCTCAAAGGCTGCCGCACGCGGCAAGTAAACCCACCCTTTTATTTCTGCAAGGGCCGGTCACCGTACCGGCCCTACTCGCTTTCATCCAACCAAAGCACTACGGCTAATCGCCAGCCCGATTTTTGCCTTCAAGCTGAACCAGAGGCGTGGTCTGGAATCGGCGCGGCTCCGTAGCGAATATCGGATCATCGCTGTAGTTGGCTGCCGCGGGGTCCGTGCCCTGCGCGTGTCGTCCGGCGTGATACGAGCTTCTCACAAGCGGCCCTGCCTCTACGTACCGAAACCCCATCGCTAGCGCTTCCGTCTTCAAAAATACGAACTCGTCGGGAGTGTAATACCTCTCAATCGGAATATGCTTTGGCGTAGGAGCGAGGTATTGACCGACAGTCAAAATGTCGCAACCGGTTTCGGCGATATCGCGAAATGTCTCGAGCAACTCGGTTGTGTCTTCGCCCAAACCGACCATCAACCCGGACTTGGTCAATAGCGGATGATATTGCTTGTGCGCAGTAGCGCGCCGCAGCAGCTCCAGCGACTGTTCGTACTTCGCGTCGGGACGAACCCGCTTGTAGAGCCGCGCAACTGTTTCGGTGTTGTGATTCAACACATCGGGCCTCGCCGCGAGGACCACGTTAAGAGACTCTTCATTCCCGCAGAAGTCCGGTATCAGAACCTCAACACGAGTGCCTGGATTGAGCTGACGGATCCAATTGATCGTTTGCGCGAAATGAAACGCGCCGCCATCGGGCAGCTCGTCTCGATTGACGCTAGTGACGACTGCGTGTTTGACACCGAGCTGTTTTACGGCTTCGCCAACGTGACGCGGTTCGTTGGGGTCCAACGTTCCCGGTCTCCCTTTACCCACCGCACAAAAGCCGCAATGTCGAGTACATATGTCGCCCAGAATCATGAAGGTAGCGGTCCCCTCGGTCCAGCACTCGAAGATGTTTGGGCACCGAGCTTCCTGACAAACAGTGTGCAGGCTCAGGTCCTTGATCAGAGCATTGACGCGATCGAACTCTTCATTCGCACGAATCCTAACCTTGAGCCATTCCGGTCTGGGACCTTTGAGTTTCGGTCTAGCCATAAGTATTTAGTGCAGCTATCACGGCCCGCGGTACATTCGGTTTCTTATAGATCCTATCAGACACCTTGCCCGCCACAGGGTCGCCGGGTAATCGAAGGTCCATCATGACCAATCAGTTGGTATCTAACAAGCCCGGCTCACGCATACGGTAGATCGATACTCGCGCCCAGCGTTCGAGCTCGTTTAAAGCATTTGGTTTCTCATGAAGCGCAAAATGTAAGACAGTTCTTGCGACTGACCGACCCACGATCGCGAATTCATATTTCGTTAACGTGAACGTAACAAGCTCGCAACGTCGACGCGATATTATTCGCGCGCTCGGCAGTTAATTGGTTTTTGGCACAACCCTTAGGCGGAGGTTTGCAGGATAGTCTCTTCTACAAACAGCTAGAACCTGCCGCCTGTACATCTGAACTCAACAGACTTAAAGGAGCTGAGAATGAACGCTGACCGATCGCGTCTCTGCACGCTGCTGGCCCTGATGGCTTTTTTTCTGCTGAAGTCGTCAACGAACGCACAAATAGTGATAGGTGATCAGCCGCGCGCAGCTTCAAATGAGCGCGAAGAAAAGATGCGCGATGCACGCGGCGTGGAGTCGAAAGACGACATAGAAGCGCTAAAAACGAAAATCGATCAGCTCATTCTGCTCGTTGAACGCCAGCAGCGAGCGATGGCTGAAATGGAGAAGCGGCTCGACAGTGTGGAGGCAAAGCCGCAGTCCGCTGCCAGCCCCGCCTCGTTGCAGGTCCGCGAGTCAACCGCAACCATAACGACTACGAACAATCTCGATTCGGTCCCCCAAGCGGCTCCTGTGGAGGCTCGCATTCAAAAGGTCGAGGAACAGCTCCTAAAACTCGGGCCGATTCGATTGAGCGGCGACTTCCGGTTGCGGTTCGATGCAATCTTGCGAAAAGCGACCGAAGCTCCAGACCCTCCCCTCGCACACGTCCAGAACGCACGAATGCGCTATCGTCTGCGTTTGAATATGGACACCGACATAAGTCCAATGCTGAGTTTTCACGGACAGCTTTCAACCGGGCCGATAAATAATGCACTCACTCAGGATCAGGACTTTACATCGACTGTCGCGCATCAACCTTTCTTCATCACCGAGGCCTGGATTGACTATCATCCGAACAGGAGCATCCAGCTTCAAGGCGGCCGCGTCCAGGAGGTGTTTGCGGACAACTCGCGCTTTCTATTTGATGACGACGTTCGCTTCAACGGGTTCAATGAGAGGTACTCGCTCGGAAAAGGGAACACAACGATCGAGTTGCGAGCTGGCCAATATTGGTTCTCTAACCCCAACGTTGCGGTGATCACCGCAGGCAGTCCGCTCGCGACCGCGGGCGCTGAGATCGGGAAGGCTGGCCGTTCAGCGAATCTGTTTCACCAGGGCGTGTTGTGGAACCAAAAGTTCAACGAGCGGTGGAGCCAGCAACTTGGAACAGATGTTCAGGTCTTTCGTGAACCCAACCAGATTCAACTTGCTTCCACGGCCGCGGGCGTTGCGTTTATCGTTCAGCCGGGGCTCGGACTGGTTTTAGCAGGTCCGATGACTGGAACTGGTAACGCGACCACAACACCGGGCGGTGCCGTCTACACAGCGGAAGATTTTCACGTTGGGCGGATCACATACCGGCTCAGCCATTCGGGATTCCGCGCGGGCGAGCACGCTTACCCGATAGCCTTCAACCTTCAAGGTTCTCGTAACTTTGGAACGGATGCCAATGAGCGCGATGCGATGCTCGTAGCGCTGCAAGCAGGCAGACCTACAAAACGCGGCGATATGTCATTTCTTTATGTCTTCTCGATCAAGGGAGCGAACTCGATAATTTCCCAATTGACCGATGACGATCTCGGAACTGGCACTGGGGTCAATCTGCGCACGCATTATTTTCGGTGGGAGCTCGGCCTTGCCAGAAAGGTTACTCTGCAGAGTCTGGTTTTTGTTCAGCGGGAGCTTCGCAATAGCGGCCAGTTCCCGAACTTTTTCGTTCCACTCGGCGCCTTTACACCTCGCCAGCATCGGTTCCAGGAGCATTTGGTTTTTTCGTTCTAGGTTGCCTATCGGTTCGGAAGAAGAGAATCATCGAGAAACAAGGACCACGAACATTTGTCGCTGCGGACTTACAATTGGCTTCGTCACGATTCAATCACATCGCTAGGATAGTTGTGACTACAACGTTCGGCTGAAACCCAACCTGAATGCGAATCGCTTCTCTGGGGCCAGCAGCGAACCGGCGGGTACTTGCTTCTGCGCATTCGGGTTCCACGCAAAGATTAGCCTCAAAGGGATGTTAAGCAACGGAATCGGGAATCTGATCTCGCCGCCAAGCGACGCACGGTATCTTGGAAGGAAATTCTCCGCGGGGCTGAGCGGCTGAAGCACCGTCAAGACCGTAACCGGCTCGCCAGTTGACTGAATCGTTGTCATCGTTTCGAAGCTCTCTTTGACAAGGCTTCGTGCGTTAAACGATGCGCCAACGTCCACAAATGCCGCGCCCGAAAACCGCCAGACGATCGGCACTCGATACTCGGCGTTAAACAACAGTTCGGTGTCTCCGCCGACTGGCCGCACTTCGGTCGAAGCCAACGTCGGTGGGTTACCTTCGCCGATAACAAAACGTTCTAGCCGAGCAAGCGGCGCGATGGAATTTACATCGAAACCGCGGACCTCTGTTTCTCCGCCAAGGAATACGCGGCGGAAAACCGGAACTCCTCGCACGGTGGAAAGCGCCTGTTCACTAAAAGCTTCACCAAATGCCCGAATGTGCGAGGCGCGAATGCGAAATCCGATCGCCGTAGGCTCGCGCGATTCGTTGTCTTTGTTATCCAGAGGCCAGAAGCGACGATAGTCGATATAAGGTTTAAACGAATTGAGACTGCCGCCCAGCGCTCGAGCGCCGGTCTCTATCCCGACAACAAGCCGCTCGCCCCGCTGTGGATCAAGTTCGCGATCGAGCGTGTCGTGAACCAACAGCCCGGTGAGCGAGGCGGTGCGCAAACCGCCTTGCTCGAGCGAGCGGACCGCGGTGTTGGTCGTCAAGAGCGCATCCGCCAGGTTGGTTGATGTGAAGGTATACAGCAGACCAACGCGCGTCCTTGCGGCGATTGTGTAGCGTGCTTTGTTCAGCGGTAGAAACGCACCAATGCTTGCGCCTGCGGTTCGTTCAATGAAAAGCGGCTCTCGACTTTGCTCAAGGGTGCGTGCGTTGACAAATTCCAGTCGCTGGTAGAATCCCGATAGATCGAAGCTGATCGGCACCTTTCCGTAGGACATTGTCGAGAACGTAACACCGCCGCCGCGCTCGCGGCTGCCTATTCGCAGTCGGCCCGCAAGCCGGTCGCCTCTGCCGGTCAGGTTGGTGTTTGAATAATCGACCGAGATCGAAGTTCCGCCGGTTGTGCCGCCGCCGCCGCTCATATCGATTCGCTGATGATCCCGTTCCTTGAGACGCAATTCCACGTCTACGATTCCCAGTGCCTCATCGATTTTCATCAACACGTCATTCTGCTCAATCGGCTCGAATAACCCGGATCGATTGATCTGTTCCAGGCCGAACTCCCACAGCGACTGATTAAAGATGTTCCCTTCGATGAGCGGAATGAGTCTTCGGATCACGACCTCTTTTGTATGCGTGTTGCCGGTGAAGTTCAGCGTTCCAAGTCTGAATTGTTTGGCTTGGGCGGAAGTATAAAGGGGAGGAGCAAGCGGTGAAGCGATCTGTTGAGCCACGCTGGACACAGCAGTTAGGGCGATCAGTAATGGCGCGGCTATTAACTTTGTGTCCATTGGGTAAAGCAATCCAAGAAGGTTAGCGAGCACCGGCTACGAAAATAGAACGCGGCACCCGCGCCCTCTTGCCACTCGCTGCGGATCAGATTCTGCTCATACCTATGCGCCACCAATCTTTTTGGTTCTGCGCTTTCGTTCATCCCACTGGTCGGTTAAACTCGCCGGCGAAAGCGAGCTTGTTATGAACGAAAACATTACTACAGGCAAGAAAGTTATGGTGACCGGCGCTTCGAGTGGGATCGGGCGAGCAACCGCGGAACGCTTCCTCAGCGATGGCGCTACTGTCGCTCTCGTTGGACGGCGTGAGAGCGCGCTTCGAGAAGTCGCTTCAAGCCACTCTGGCCCAGGCAACGCGGTCATCATCCCGGCGGACCTATCGGATGAAAAACAAACCGAGGCCTGCGTCGTCCAGGCCGTCGAAACGATGGGCGGGCTGGACGTGCTGGTCAACGCCGCCGGTATTCTGAAAGCGGGTCGCATTGAGGACACTGCGCTTGAGCTTTGGGACGAGATGATGAATATCAACCTCCGTTCGGTGTTTCATTTGATGAAACTTGCGGTGCCTCACCTGGAACGCTCTAAGGGCAACATTGTGAACGTCTCGAGCGTCACCGGGCCGCGCTCGTTTCCGGGTGTGCTGGCGTATTGCGTGAGCAAAGCGGCCGTCGATCAGTTGACGCGCTGTGCGGCGCTAGAGCTCGCGGCAAAAGGCATACGCGTCAACGAAGTGAATCCCGGAGTCGTTGTCACCGAGCTTCACCGGTCGGGCGGGATGAATGATGAGGCCTACGCCGCGTTTCTTGAGCACAGCAAGACAACGCACCCGCTGGGCCGAGTGGGGCAACCGCAAGAAGTGGCTGACTTGATTTATTTCCTTGCGTCGGATCACGCAGGGTGGATCACCGGAGCTACGGTGAGCATCGACGGCGGCCGTGCCCTTACGTGCGCGAGATAAAGATCAGAAGTCGGAGGTCAGAAGTTGCCGATTTATTTGGAGACACCCTTTTTCGCATTGTGTGCCTAGCGTGTGCGTGGCGGCGCTTTGTCCGACTCAAGCCGCGCCCTCCAGCTTTTCGGCCTTAGCACCACACTTCGAAAGCGCCGCCGCGCATGCGAAAGTCACGCAATGCGGGATGGGCGGCGCACTCCAAATAAAGGCGGCGCACTCCGAATAAATCGACACGTTCTGACTTCTGATCTCTGACGTTGAGGGCGGGGATGGCTATTCGGATTGGGCAACGCAATAGTGTGCTGGTACTTGGGTTGATCTGGCTGACCTTTCAGAGTGGCTGCATTTTCCCGAGAGGCCAGCGCTATCTACACTTCACCGCACCTACCCCGTTGCGTCAAAGACAGATTCTGATTCTTGGCTTTATGGGAGGCCGTGAAGCCTGGAACAACGACGCCCGCAGCGTACGCAAGCTGGCGCTAAAGCTACGCTCAATGAACGATCC
>DASRIZ010000467.1:0-15607 GCA_035649735.1 Blastocatellia bacterium
CAGTTCGCAACCACACCGGGGCAGTTGTCACTTGCAGTCGCGGGGGAATAATTGACCACAGCGCCGCAGTTACCTGGATCATTCCCAACCAAGACATTGGCCGGGCAGTTGATCGTAGGAGGCTGCGTATCCTGGACCGCCACACTGAACGTGCAAGAGGAACTGTTGCCCGCCGCGTCTGTCGCCGTGCAGGTTACGCTCGACGTGCCTACAGGGAAGAACGACCCCGAAGGTGGATTACAGTTGGTAACAACACCTGGGCAGTTATCACTTACCGTTGCGGTGGGATAATTCACCACAGCGCCGCAGTTACCTGGATCATTCCCAACCGATACATTGGCCGGGCAGTCGATCGTAGGAGGCTGCGTATCCTGGATTGAAACTGTGAACGAGCAGTTCGTTGACCCTGCAGTGCAGGTGACGCTCGTCGAGCCAATGGGGAAGAATGAGCCCGACGATGGCGAGCAACTCACATCACTACAGGTGCCTGTTGTTGTCGGGGATGGGTAGTTAACGACCGCTCCGCATTGGTTCGGATCGTTTGACACCGTGATATTGGCCGGGCAGGTTAAGACGCAATCGGCAACGACATCGTCGACTGAGATTGTGTCTATGCGCCAGCCCTGCCGACTCGTGGTGACGTCTGTCGCGCGACGGAAGCGCAGGATGACGCTGTGGCCGGCAAACGAGGCCGGGAAGTTGACAATCGTCGTTAAGAAGACGGTGGAGGTGCCGGTCCATGCCTGGCGGCCGCCGATCGGGTTGTTGAAGTTGGTGCTGATTGTGCCGTTGTAGCCGCCTGTAGCGAACGAGCCGCCCGCCGCCAGGATGTCCTGGAACGTGGCGCCGCCGTCGGTCGATACTTCCAGAACGCCGCCGTCAAAGTTTGTTTCCATGCTTCGGTTTTGGCGGAACGTCAATGTCGCAGCGGAGCCGCTAATAGCGATCGCCGGCGATTGAAGATACTCGTCTGATAGGCAGTTCGGGCTGTTGACGAATGCCGCGTTCGGAGCAGTATCAGCGACAGGCGTAGGAAGGCCCGCATTCGAGGTCGCCCAAGGGTTGGAGTTCACGCAATCAGTGGCCGTAGTTTGAGACCAACCTGTTGGAAGGTCCGGCGGAGTCACGCCGTCGAAGTTTTCGCTAAACGTGACTGCCTGTACGCTCTGCGTTTTGAAGCGGCGGGCCCCGTCGTTGCGCTCGATGACCGGGATGATCGTTCCGCCGCAGGGTTCGCCCGACGGCTGTACGCAGTTGACGCCGCGAATGCCTGCCCCTGCGTGCGTTAACGCTTCGAGCGAAACCTTCGTCGGTCCCGCACCAATGTTTAAGACATCGGGCGGGAACTGCAAGATCAAGTCCAAATGACCATCCTCGTTAACGTCTTTGACGGAGACCTTAACTCCCCCGCCCTGCTTTCTTAGGGCAGACATACCGCCGAACGTGACGGAGGCCGGATCCACACTTGTCGAATCAAAGTGAAGGCTGCTCAGTATGGCGACCTTCACCGCGCGCTGTGGCTGGCTGTCTAAGATCTGGATGTCCACGTCTGCGGGCTCCTCGTTGACCGACGAGGCTTGCGCGGCAGAAGCGACGGTTTTGAGGGTGCTCGAAGGCAAAGTCATCAACCCCGCCGCAAGCAATATTGTAAGCATCGTAACAAAGGTTGCAGGTCGTTTGGGACACTTCATGAGATTCTCCTTAATTCTAAATGTCGGAGAGGGTTTGACTGCAAAAGAAGGCTTTTGACTATTGGTTCGGTCTTGATTCCGAATTGGTGAACTCGGTCTGTTGGTGCTGTTTTTGATTTCGAACCAGTAGCCGCGCTCCGGACCTTTTACTAATCTCGGTCTCTTGTAGTGCGCGCAGTCGTCAATATCTTCTCTGACGGTGTGGCAACCTGGGTGCAGAGTAACCCGTGAAGGATAACAAGTCTAGAGTTAATTAAGGCCGCAGCCAGGTTGCTTCGCACCCGTTAACGCTCTATCATTTGCCGCCGCCGTTGGCTGGCGGCGGTCTCATTTGGCCCAATCTTTTATCCAGTTGGCAGCACAATGATGCAGCAGTCTGTTCTCTACTATAACGGTCTACTTCTGTGGCTCAGGCCTACGCGCCTGTTGAGTGCCGGGCTGTGCGGTCTGATCCTCGTGTGCGTCGGCGCGGCCGAGGCTATTGCCCAATACCGCTTTGACTACTGGACCACCGACAACGGCCTGCCGCAGAACGGGGTCAACTCCATCACGCAGACCCCGGACGGGTATCTCTGGTTCGCCACAAGCGACGGCCTGGTGCGCTACGACGGCGTGCGCTTCACGGTCTTCGATCAGGGCAATTCCAAGGGGCTCCGCAGCAACCGCTTCCTCTCGCTCTACGCGGACGAGGCGGGCACGCTGTGGGCCGGTACAGAAGACGGCGGCCTGGTCCGCTACCGCGACGGAGCCTTCACGTCTTTCACCACCGCCGACGGTCTGCCCGACAATTATGTGAGGAGCGTTCAAAGTGACGGAGCGGGCGGTTTGGGGATGCGCACGAACAAGGGATGGGTGAGTTATCACGACGGCGCATTCAGCTTGTATTCGCCGGTGAACCCATTCTTTTTCGAGTTCTACTTCTCACCTTCCGGCACGCGCTGGACTTGGGACCTGGCGGGCCTGCGCCAGGCACGCGACGGGCGCGAGATCACGTATCCCATACCCTTGAGCCGCGGCACCTCCGCGCACCGGACGCTGTACGAGGACCGTAGTGGGGCGCTGTGGGCCGCCTCCACCGCCCGCGGAGTCTTCCGGGTGAAGGACGGCACGGTGACCCATTATGCGGCCAAAGAGGGTTTGGACGCCGAGGTAACCACCATCTTCGAAGACCGGCTGGGGAGTGTGTGGTTAGGCACGATTGAGGACGGACTGGTGCGCCTTCGGGACGGTCGCTTTACTGCGTACACAACGGCCGACGGTCTGTCGAGCAATTGGGTCGAGTCCATCTTCGAAGATCGGGAAGGCACGCTCTGGATCGGCACGTGGAACCGTGGGCTCAACCGCGTGACCCGGCAATTCATCACGTCTTTGTCGATGAGGGACGGGTTGGCCGGAGAGAATATCTACCCTATTCTGGAGGACCGCACCGGCAATATCTGGTTGGGAACGGAGAGCGGGTTGACCCGCTACGCCAACGGCACGGTGACCAACTACAAGGTCAACTACCCTCGTGCCGGCCCGGTCGTGTACATCCAGACGATCGCGGAGGACCGCGACGGCGGACTTTGGCTGAGCGATTACACCAACACCATCTACTTCAAAGACGGGAAATCGACCTTCCCGCCGGAGATCGCGGGGAAGATAGGCCAGGCGTCAGCGATCTACCAGGACAGCCAGGCCAATGTCTGGTTCGGCACCTTGAGCGGGCTGTTCAAGCTAAGGGACGGAGCGGTGACCAGCTACACCACCGCGGACGGTCTGCCGAGTAACGACATCAAGCTGATCTACGAAGACCGGCGCGGTGGGCTCTGGTTCGCCACGTACGGCGGTTTGGCCAAGCTCGAGGCCCCCGGCTCGTCGTCGCCCCCGGCGTTTACCACCTACACGACCGAAGACAGCCTGGGCAGCAACCGCGTGCGATCCTTTTACGAAGATGCCGAGGGGATCTTCTGGATCGGCACGTATGACGGCGGGCTGAGTAGGTTGAAGGACGGCCGCATCACGACCTACACGACCAGCCAGGGGCTCTTCAACAACGGCGCCTTTCAAATCCTGGAAGACAGCCGCGGCAATTTCTGGATCAGCAGCAACCGCGGCATCTACCGCGTGAGCCGCGGGCAGCTCAATGATTTTGCCGAAGGCCGCGCCTCGGCCATCACCTGCGTAGCCTACGGCCGGCTCGACGGCATGCTCAACACCGAGTGCAACGGCGGCCGCCAGCCGGCCGGCGTCAGGGCGCGTGACGGCAAGCTGTGGTTCCCGACACAGGGCGGGGCGGTAATCATTGATCCGGAAGCCGTGCCGTTCAACCAGCAGCCGCCGCCGGTGCTGATCGAAGCCGTCACCATTGACCGCGCCCCTGTCGCCTTTGGGGAGGGCATCCGCCTCGGCCCCGGTCAGCAGAACCTGGAGATCAACTACACCGGGCTGAGTTATATCAAGCCGGACCAGGTCCGGTTCAAGTATAAGCTGGTCGGGCAGGACACCGATTGGATCGAAGCGGGGACGCGCCGGGCGGCTTATTACCCTTACCTGCCGCCGGGCGATTACACTTTCACCGTGGTCGCGGCCAACAGCGACGGCGTGTGGAACCCTGAGGGGACCAGTTTACGGATCACGATTCTGCCGCCGTTTTATAGCACCTGGTGGTTTAGCGCGCTCGCAGTCACCGCAGTCACCGGACTGGCATTGCTCTTCTATCGGCGGCGGGTGTCGCAGTTGCGGCGCGAGAAGGCCGCGCAGGAAATCTTTTCCCGCCGCCTGATTGCTTCGCAGGAGGGTGAGCGCAAACGAATTTCTGCCGAGCTCCACGACAGCCTCGGCCAGAGCCTTGTCGTCATCAAGAACCTGGCGGTGATGCTGCTCTACCCGTCTGATGAGGAGACTATGCGCCAGCAGGCTCACGAGATCTCAGCCGAAACTTCGCGCGCCATCGGCGAAGTCAAAGAGATATCCTACAACCTGCGGCCCTTCCACCTCGACCAGATCGGACTGACCCGCTCAATCGAATCGCTGATCGATAACGTCGCGAAAGCCTGCGACATCAAATTCTCCGCCGACCTCGACCACGTCGACGGGCTGATTTCTGCTGACGAAGGGATCAACCTCTACCGCATCGCGCAGGAGGGCCTCAACAACGTCGTCAAACACTCAGGCGCGACCGAGGCGAGCGTAACGCTGCGACTGGGCGAACAAGACTTGACGCTGACAATCAAAGACAACGGCCGTGGCCTGGAGAGGCCGGCCCAGGACACTCTCGCGCAAAAATCCGGGTTCGGCTTGACCGGCATCAATGAGCGCGCTCGCCTGCTCGGCGGCGAGGCGCACATCCTTGGCGAGCCGGGCCACGGCACTACCGTGCGGGTTAAAATCGACTTGAAAGGCAGAACCGATGGGAGATGAGATCAAGCTTGTTGTCGCCGACGATCACCCGATCGTGCGCAAGGGCCTTGTGCAGATCATCACCGCCGCGCCGGAGATCAATGTGCTGGCCGAGGCCGGCGACGGCGAAACAGCGCTGAAGCTGATTAAAGAGTTGCGACCCGACATCGCGCTGCTCGACATCAACTTGCCGGGCATGACCGGGTTCGACCTGATACTGAAGATCGAGGAGAAGAAGCTGCCGGTCAAAGTCATCTTCCTGACCATGCACAGCGAAGAGGAGCTGTTCAACGAGGCGATGGACCTCGGCGCGCAAGGCTACTTGCTCAAGGACAGCGCCGTCAGCGAGATCGTCGAAGCCATCAAACGGGTCGCTGCCGGCCAGAGTTACATCAGCGCCGCCATCACTGCTTACCTGCTCAATCGCAGCCGCCGGGCCACGGAGTTCACCCGCAAGAGCAAGGGGATTGCCGACCTGACGCCGACCGAGCGCCGGGTACTGCGATTGATCGCCGAATACAAGACCAGCAAAGACATAGCAGACGAGCTGGGCACCCACTACCGCACGGTGGAAAACCACCGCACCAACATCTGCCGCAAGCTCGACATCCACGGCAGTCATGTCCTGTTGCGCTTCGCTCTCCGGTATAAGACCGAACTGCTTTAGTCTGGGAGTGCAGCCTTCCCCGCCCTCCGTCAGGAGGGCCATGTTTATAGACGCCGTGACGAGACGTCCCCGCCCTCCGTCAGGAGGGCCATGTTTATAGACTCGGTGCCGAGACATCGCCGCCCTTCGAAACGAGGGCATGTTTAGCGATAGGAACGCGTTATTCGCCCCATAAGTCACATGGCCCTCCTGACGAGAGGGCGGGACGTCGATTTGCGTCTCGCATCTATAAACATGGCCCTCCTGACGGAGGGCGGGACGTCGATTCGCGTCTCGCATCTATAAACATGGCCCTCCTGACGGAGGGCAGGACGTCGATTCGCGTCTCGCATCTATAAACATGGCCCTCCTGACGGAGGGCGGGACGCGATTCGCGTCTCGCATCTATAAACATGGCCCTCCTGACGGAGGGCGGTGACGTCTCGTCACGGCGTCTATAAACATGGCCCTCCTGACGGAGGGCGGGACGTCTCGTCACGGCGTCTATAAACATGGCCCTCCTGACGGAGGGCTCAACAACACCACTTTGGGCTACTCCCGCAATGCAAGCAGGCAGGAATGCCTGCGCTCCCAGGTCGTGCGTTCACACATAGCCGTCTGTGCGTTCACGCACACGCCATCCGTGTAGTCAACTCTATATACCCGCCGCCGCTTTTCGCCGATACTCTGCACGTCTCAGGCAGCAACCATAAAGGACAACGCGATGAAACTCTTGATTGTAGACGACAGCATACGTGTGCGCGGCTTGATCAAGCGGCTCGTGGGCAGCCTCTGCCAAGAGGTCCACGAATGCGCCGACGGCTCGGAGGCGCTTTCGGCCTACGAAGAGTTTCTCCCTGACTGGGTGGTGATGGACATCCGCATGAAAGACGTGGACGGGCTGGAAGCGACGCGCCGGCTTGTCGCCGCACACCAGGACGCCCGCGTGGTGATCGTGACCAACTGCGACGACGGGCAACTGCGCGAGAACGCCAGGGTGGCGGGAGCCTGTGGGTACGTGCTCAAGGAAAATCTGTCGGCGCTCAAAGAGATTCTGATGACTGCGGTTGGCGACGGCTAACGGCGAGGCGAGTTACCGGTGATGCCACCAGCCGAGGCTGGAACTAATCCTTTACCAACAACATTTTGAAAAAACGGAGGACAGGAAAATGATGAACAGGACAAGACGAACAAGCCGCGCAATGATCGCAGTGGGAATTATACTGACATTAATGCTGTGCGGGCAGTTTGCCGTTGCACCAAAGGTCAAAGCGGCCGGGGCGACAAGCAATGTCGTTGCACCATCGGTCATGCAACAGACGGGTTGCGGCGCGGGGAGCTTCGCCCAACCTGCCGGCTCGCCCTTTTCCGCGGGGAATCGTCCTCGATCAGTCGCCATCAGCGATTTCAACCTCGACGGTAAGCCCGACCTCGCCGTCGCTAACCAAGGCTCGAACGTGACCATCCGCTTAGGCGACGGGACGGGCGGCTTTCCCGATGCCACCAGCTCGACGGTCGCCACGGGGGATAGTCCTTACTCAGTGGCGATCGGCGATTTCAACCTCGATGGCAAGCCCGATCTCGCCGTCGCTAACCGTGGCTCCAACAACGTGACCATCCGGCTCGGCAACGGGATGGGTGGCTTTCCCACCAGCTCAACGGTCGGCGCCGGGGCTGGTCCTACAGTAGTGGCGATTGGCGATTTCAACCTCGACGGCAAGCCCGACCTCGCCGTTGCTAACGAGAGCTCCAACAACGTGACCATCGGCTTAGGCGACGGCACGGGCGGCTTTCCCACCAGCTCGACGGTCGGCGCGGTGTTTCGTCCTCTATCAGTGGCGATAGCCGATTTCAACCGCGATGGCAAGCCCGACCTCGCCACGGCTAACCTTAACTCCAACAACGTGACCATCCGGCTCGGCAACGGGATGGGCGGCTTTCCCACCAGCTCGACGTTCGACGCAGGGGATGAGCCTTACTCAGTGGCGATCGGCGATTTCAACCTCGATGGCAAGCCCGACCTCGCCGTAGCTAACACCTTTTCCAACAGCGTGACCATCCGGCTCGGCAACGGGTTCGGCGGCTTTCCCACCAGCTCGACGGTCAGCGTGGGGGATGATCCTTACTCAGTGGCCGTCGGCGATTTCAACCTCGACGGCAAGCCCGATCTCGCCGTCGCAATCACTAGCTCCAACAACGTGACCATCCGCTTAGGCGACGGGATGGGCGGCTTTCCCAATGCCACCAGCTCGACGGTCGGCGCGGGATCTGGTCCTATCTCAGTGGCGATCGGCGATTTCAACCTCGACGGCAAGCCGGATCTCGCCACGGCTAACTTTGGCTCAAACAACGTGACCATCCAACTCAACACCTGCGATGCGCTCCCGTGTAGTGGAAGCAGCTTTACTCAACCTGCCGGCTCGCCCTTTGTCACCGGGAATACTCCTATCTCAGTAGCGGTAGGCGATTTCAATATCGACGGCAAGCCCGACCTCGCCGTCGCTAACCGTGGCCCCCGCAACGTGTCGATCCGGCTAGGCGACGGGATGGGTGGATTTCTCGATGCCACCAGTTCAACAGTCGGCACGGGGAGTGGTCCTTTGTCCGTCGCCATAGGCGATTTCAACCTCGACGGCAAGCCCGATCTCGCCATCACTAACAATATCTCCAACAACGTGACGATCCGGCTAGGCGACGGGATGGGCGGCTTTCCCGATGCCACCAGTTCAACAGTCGGCACGGGGAATGCTCCTATCTCAGTAGCGGTCGGCGATTTCAACCTCGACAGCAAGCCCGATCTCGCTATCACTATCGACAGCTCCGGCACCGTGACGATCCGGCTAGGCGACGGGATGGGCGGCTTTCCCGATGCCACCAGTTCAACAGTCGGCACGGGGAGCGGTCCTTTTTCCGTCGCCGTAGGCGATTTCAACCTCGACGGGAAGCCCGACTTGGCCGTCGCTAATCAGCTATCCGACAACGTGACGATCCGGTTAGGCGACGGGATGGGTGGATTTCCTGATGCCACCAGCTCAACAATCGGCGCAGGGTTTGATCCTCTCTCCGTCGCCATAGGCGATTTCAACCTCGACGGCAAGCCCGACCTCGCGATCGCTAACAGTCGCTCCGCCAACGTGACGATCCGGTTAGGCGACGGGATGGGTGGATTTCCCGATGCCACCAGTTCGACGGTTGGCGCGGGGAATGCTCCTTCCTCCGTCTCCATCGGCGATTTCAACCTCGACGGCAAACCTGATCTCGCCGTCTCTAACTTTACCTCCGACAACGTGACGATCCGCTTAGGCAACGGGACGGGTGGATTTCCCGATGCCACCAGCTCGACGGTTGGCGCGGGCAGTCGTCCTAAATCAGTAGCGATCGGCGATTTCAACCTCGACGGCAAGCCCGATCTCGCCGTCACTAACATTTTCTCCCACAATGTGACCATCCAACTCAACACCTGTACCGCGAATCAATCGCCCGTGGCTGACGCCGGCGCACACGAGACGGTCGAATGCTCTGGCGTGACCACGCCGGTCACCCTCGATGGCTCCGCCTCGGCTGACCCCGACAACGACGCGCTCACCTACTCCTGGAAAGAAGGCGCCACCGAAATCGCCACCGGCGCAAACCCGACAGTCAATCTCGCTAGCGGCTCACATACCGTCACGCTGACCGTCACCGATCCGTCGAACGAGTCGGACACTGACCAGGTGACGATCATCGTTCAGAACGCCATCGCTCCCACCATCAACAGCGTGACGGCAACTCCGGGTCTCGTGGCGCTGGGCGGCGCGGTGACCGTGACAGCCAGCTACTCAGATGCCGTGTCCCGGGCGCACATCGCCGTCTTCTCCTGGGATGACGGCACTGCCAACACGACTGTTCCCGCAGCGGCAGCAAGCAGCGGGTCAATCCAGGCTTCACACACCTACGCGGAAGCCGGCGTCTATTCGGTCACGGTGACTGTAAGCAGTGAATGCGGCCTTGGCAGCAGCTTCACCTATCAGTACGTAGTCGTCTACGACCCGAGCGCCGGGTTTGTCACCGGCAGCGGCTGGATCACCTCGGCCCCCGGCTCGTTCCTCGATGACCCGACCCTCACCGGGCGCGCCACGTTCGGATTCGTCTCGAAGTACCTGAGAGGCGCGAACGTGCCGACCGGCGACACGGAGTTCAACTTCCAGGTCGGCGGCTTCCGATTTACCAGCACGGCCTACGAGTGGATGGTAGTCAGCGGCCACAAGGCTCAGTACCGAGGCTCCGGCAAGGTGAACGGCGCGGACAATTACGGCTTCCTGCTTACGGCAACCGACGGACAACTGCCCGGAGGCGGCGGCACAGACATGTTCCGCATCAAGATCTGGGACAGGGCTACAAACCAGGTGGTCTACGACAACCGGCGCGGCGTCTCAGACGACATAGATGGGGCCGACCCGCAGGCAATAGGTGGCGGGAGCATAGTCATTCACAGGTGAGCCCGTGAGGCGTAAGTGATGGCAAGAGGCTGGCCTGCAAAGGCCAGCCTTTTTTTGCCCATGGGGCGAACCAGAGCGTCATAGATCAACTCGACATTAACGGCAGTTATGTCCTGTTGCGCTTCGCCCACGAGGCGTCCCCGCCCTCCGTCAGGAGGGCCAGTTTAGAGACGGCGTGACGAGGCGTCTCCGCCCTCCGTCAGGAGGGCCATATTTCTAGAAGCCGTGACGAGGCGTCCCCGCCCTCCGTCAGGAGGGCCATGTTTATAGACGGCGTGACGAGACGTCCCCGCCCTCCGTCAGGAGGGCCATGTTCATAGACGCAGCGACGAGGCGCCTCCGCCCTTCGTCAGGAGCGCCATGTCTAGCGCTATAGGACGAGCTATTCGCCCCGCTGAATTTACATGGCCCTCCTGACGGAGGGCAGGACGTCGGTTCGCCTTTCGCCTCTATGAACATGGCCCTCCTGACGGAGTTGCAGGACGTCGGTTCGCGTTTCGCATCTATAAACATGGCCCTCCTGACGGAGGGCAGGACGTCGGTTCGCCTTTCGCCTCTATGAACATGGCCCTCCTGACGGAGGGCAGGACGTCGGTTCGCGTTTCGCATCTATAAACATGGCCCTCCTGACGGAGGGCAGGACGTCGGTTCGCCTTTCGCCTCTATAAACATGGCCCTCCTGACGGAGGGCAACTGGTAGTAAAGTTGAGCGACGACAGCAGTCACGTGGCGAGCTTCCAATTCAGGTAAGTCAGAGGAAGAGTCAAGCAGTAAACGTCATTGAAAGCCCTGTTTCTGAAGAAGCAGGGCTTTCACTTTTTTTCGTTCAACGGGATCAGCTTAGTCAATCCGCCATGGCACTTTTCAACGAAATGTATGTTTTTTCGGGTAACAGGAAAGTGCTCTCAGTATACGTGACTGTCGGAATGTTGCGCAGAAATTTGTTGAAAGGCGTCGATATTGTCTTTACTCCGAACCTCCCTCAAGAAATACCCACAAAGAATATCTATATCCTGACTTCTGGCGATCTCATCCCAAAGGTGCTCCAGTTGGATTGCCGCCTCGTGATTACCTTGCGCCCACAAGGTAGGGGCGCCTTCTCCGCAACATGCAATACGAGCATGCTTTCCCTTTGCTGCGGTTAGACCTCTAATAAGATCGTCAGTTACCTTCACGAATCGATCCGAGTCAGGCCAATCATTGACCAGGAACATCGAGAGCGCGTCGCTAACATCCAACCAAACGTAAATCCCTTGTTGGATGGCGGCAGCGATGTCCCAGCCATGCGCCTGCAATTGTTGGAGCATGCTCCTGTGGTGTGCCTCAGTCACGAATACAATGACGACATTACCACCCTTCAAAGCGGCTTCGATAAAACGAGTAAAGTCATCCACGAAAGAAGCATCGTCCGGGTAGAATACAGCCTTATGGTTGTGACTGGGTGGCGGCGCTTGAGGCTCCTTGGAAGGAAGACGATGAGCACTCTCAGAGCGCTTCAGGCTGCTACTGACAAACTGCTTACCTTGAAGGACTGTCTCCACGGCGAGCAGAAGTTCGCCCCCTGCGTCTGACTTATGCAAGTACCCCTGCGCTCCCAGTCGGAGGGCTTCTTCCACCACGTCAGCAGATGAGTCTTGGCTAATGAAGAGTATCTTGGAGTCAGGGGAAACTGCGCGGATTCGGCTACCGGCTTTGATTCCATTCAGCTTCGGCAAGCCGATATCAAGCAGAATTAAATCCGGTTGTAGTTCTTCGGCTTTCTGGACGGCTTCCAATCCATCTGACGCTTCGCCTAGAACTTGAAACTCCGCTCTTTGCTGTAGCGTCGAGCAGACAAATTGGCGGAAGCGCTCAAAGTCATCGACGACGAGTATCTTAATTGTCCGCACTAGTCGATCCTATCCTTTGCGCCAGTTACATCGCCTTTGTGAGTCAAACCGCCTGAAGCAAGTAGACGCAATTCGTCCTCTGAAACCGCAAATTCCGCGGTACCACAGTCCAAGCAGACCAGAAGCTCGGGAAATACGCTGACGACGGGCTTATCAATATTTTTCAGTCCGAGGAAATGGATGAAAATCTCTCCTCCGAATTTGCCCACATTACCAGAGCCGCATGACTTGCAAGACCCGCTTCTAACATTTTCTTGGCGGATAGATTCCCTCGCATAAGCCAAATTTTCCACTTGAAGAGGAGATTGCGGCTGCCCATTACTACTTGTCAAGGCGCACGCGGATAGAGCCACGAACTACCGACGATGCAGCAGCGAGCCACGTCAAAACTCGAACAGATGTTGTATGTCAAAAGTGGCACTCTGGTAGAAGTTGGGGTCACTGGGTGTCACACAATGGCCAGATCGAACCTTTAGAGCTTGCGTGTAATTGATTGAAAAAATGGAGGCGGCGATCGGAATCGAACCGATGGATAAAGGTTTTGCAGACCTCTGCCTTACCACTTGGCTACGCCGCCGTAATTCTCAAACGAAAGGCGAAGGCCCCTCTTGCTGGCTGCTCGAGTATCGGCCTTCGCCCTAAAACCTTGGAGCGGGAGACGGGATTTGAACCCGCGACTTCGACCTTGGCAAGGTCGCACTCTACCGCTGAGTTACTCCCGCTCGGCGTTCTGATTCTATCCGCCAGAATTTCTTTCTGTCAACTAAAGCCTTTTTCGAGTAGTAGGTCAGTTCTAGGGTCGGCTACTTGGACTGCGCGCCACTTATTTGGACTGCGCCGCCCTTTTCCGGATTTGACGATTCTCGCAGGCGTGGCGGCGCTTTCCCATTGCGCTCGTGTTCCAGTAGTTCGCCGCCACACTACAAAAGCGCCGCCACGCATGCAAAAAGTTACCAAATGCGGAAAAGGGCGGCGCAGTCCAAATAGGGGCTCTGAATCCATACTGACACACTGCCCCTTTTCGCAGCATTTCCGCGGACCTTATCTGAGCTTCAGCTTCATCACAAGAGCATCTTCGGTCGGCATTCGATAGTAGTCACGCCGGCGGCCCACAAAGTCGAATCCCAGCTCCCTGTACAACAGCTGCGCAGCCTCATTGCCGGCTCGCACTTCCAAAATTACGTGCGCAACGCCTCGCCTTCCGGCCTCATCTATAGCGACTTCCATCAGACTGCGTCCGATACCGATCCTCCGAAATTCGTGATGTGATGCTACGTTGTTGACATGCAACTCGTCCTCAACTATCCATCCCGCAAAAAACCCAATCACCTCCGGCCGCGAGACCAGGTTACGCGCGACGATCATGATCGAATTCGGGTTTGTGAATAGCTCGCGCCGGTAAGCATCGTATCCCCAACGGTTCAAACCACTGGTCTCTTCTATCTCAACCACGTCAATCAAGTCGCGCTCTCGCATCGGCTCGATCGAGTACTGCCTGAAGAGAGGCTCATATTCGCGGCTGGTGAGATTCCCTGTCGACACCGTCACTCCCTATTGTTTCATGCTCCGTTTGATCTTAGAACCCAAAAGCCCTAACGACAACTTTATTTCAGCTTCGGACGGGCGCACGTAACAGGCTTTAAGGCTAGCCGCAGTTTGTGTCTTGCCGCGTTTGTATTTTAAGAACGAAAGTCGCGCAATAGCGTCGGCCATACCGTGCTCCACTTGCCTCAGTCTAAGGCCTGCCTGGTGACGCGCGGCCAAAACCCTGTTTATCTCTTCTGACACCGCTTCCGCTCCATTGCTGGCGAAAACCAAGTCGTACTCAGTTGCAACTCGTTCGATAGCTTTCTCGACTGTTGAGACCACCGGCTCATTCATCGCAACCGGAACGCCGTCGCCGTCAAAAGAAAACAGCTGAGAATACACCTCATCCTTGTAAGCGTTGACGATCGCGCAGACAGCGGCGGCAGGTCCGGTTGCGAACGCCGTAGCTTCGAGAGAAGAAACTCCAACGATCGCTTTTCCGGTCGCTGCGGAGAAACCCATCATCGCCGCCAT
This sequence comes from Blastocatellia bacterium, assembly GCA_035649735.1. Classification (GTDB taxonomy): domain Bacteria; phylum Acidobacteriota; class Blastocatellia; order UBA7656; family UBA7656; genus Onstottus_A. The sequence goes on from DASRIZ010000467.1 coordinate 14,147, forward strand.
GCCTACTCGCAACCCGGTAAACCCGCCCGGACCTACGCAGACTGCAAGAACATCGACATCCCCGATCACAATATCGAGCTCGGCAAGCAAGGCATTGATATCGCCCCACAGAGCCTCAGAGCGTTTCTGATCCGCCAGCTGATGAACCGACCTTAGCAACGCGCCGCCGCGGGCGACGGCAAGACTTGTTGCCTTTGCCGACGTATCGACCGCAAGGATGATCGGCTCCTCTGATGTATTGTTGCCTCTAATCAAGGGACTGTTTTATCACCCGTTTGAATTATGCGCTTAACACTGAACAAGTTTGACCAGCCGGTAGCCGATTATATATTCTGCCCATGGTCGAAACAACTGAACTCACTGCAGTACACGGCCTCGGCCCGATACGATCAGTTCCAAGCACGCGCCGATATTCACATTCGGCGTCTCCTGGGTACAAACAAAAGACTTCTCACTGAGTAATCTCATGCAACCACACACACCAATGCTCAGGCAGTACCAGGAGATCAAGCTTCAGCATCCCGGCACGCTGTTGTTCTTCCGGCTCGGTGATTTTTACGAGCTGTTCTTTGACGACGCGGTGATCGGATCAAAAGAGCTCGAGATAACTCTAACCGCACGTCATCGCGAACGCGGTAATCCGGTGCCGATGTGCGGTGTGCCTTATCACGCTGCCAGCGGCTACATAGCCAAACTTGTGCGCAAGGGCTATCGGGTCGCGATTTGCGATCAAACCGAAGACGCCCGGAAAACCACCAAGCTCGTCCGGCGTGAGGTCGTGCGCGTAATCACCCCGGGCACGGCTATAGATTCGCAGCTGCTTGATGCTCGCGAAAACAGCTACCTTGCATCGATCTTCGGAACGGGATCGGGGATGGCTGCGGCGTTCCTGGATCTGTCAACCGGCGAGTTTCTGGCGACACAATTCTCCGGGGAGGACGCCTGGACGCGAGTTCTCGAACAGCTCGAGTGCTTTGGTCCGCGTGAGATCATCTTCCCGAAATCGCTCGAGCCTCTGTTTAGAGCCGGCCGTAAACCCGAAAGTGAAAGCGGTACAGTCACCACTGAAGGCGACTCGGGAACGGGCGAGATGACCTTCACCGGTCAACAGCCCGCTTTGAACCCGCTCGATGAATGGTTCTTCTCAATTGATCGTGCTCGCGAGCTTCTTCTGTCTCACTTTGGCGTTGCTACACTCGACGGGTTCGGCCTCGGCGGCCGGGATCTTGCGGCGTCGGCGGCCGGCGGAGTGCTCCACTATGTTCGCGAAACGCAAAAGGATGAAGCGGCGCACATTACCGGGCTCTCATACTTCGAGCCAAACGACTACCTGATTCTCGATCAACCAACCGTTCGAAACCTCGAGCTGGTTGACGGGCTCGACGGCTCGAAAACGCGCACCTTGATTGCGGTAATAGATGAAGCGATCACCGGGATGGGGTCGCGGCTGTTGAAGCAATG
>DASRIZ010000468.1:0-60792 GCA_035649735.1 Blastocatellia bacterium
AATCGCAAATCGCAGGCCCCGGTAGGCACCGCTTGTCGGTGCAAACGTCTCCACGAATCGCAAATCGCAAGCCTGGCACCGGTAGGCTCTGCTTGTCGGTGTTGCAATGTCTCGGCTATCATTCTCTGTTCTTGAATTCGAAGATAAGGAGACAATATGGAGAGGACTTTAATCTTAATCAAGCCCGACGCAATTCAGCGGGGACTCATAGGCAACATTATCACTCGCTTTGAACAGAAAGGTTTGAAACTTGCCGGAATCAAATTCATAAAGCTTACCGACGCGCTGCTGAATGATCATTACAGCCATCACGCCGACAAGCCTTACTTCGCCGGGATCAGGCGATTCATGCAATTGACCCCGGTTGTCGCACTCTGCCTCGAAGGCCTGGACTGCGTGGAAACCGCACGCCGACTTTGCGGAATAACCAAATCGCGCGAAGCCGCCGCGGGAACAATTCGCGGGGACTGGGCAATGAGCATTCAAGCCAACCTTGTCCACGCGTCGGACTCGATCGGAACCGCCGAGACCGAGATCGCAAGATTCTTTAACCCCTCGGAGTTGTTTGATTACCAGTCGGCTTTGACATCCACAATCTACTCCGAAGACGAACTCGGATAGTGTTAGCCGCCGCTCGGCGCTAATAATCGATACAGTCTCCGATCCGCAAATGCTATGGCAGAGCCCTTCGATATAGTCACTTTTGATTGTTATGGAACTTTGATCGACTGGGAAACCGGGATAATAACCACCTTTCAAACAGAAGCGGCCAAAAACGGCGTCAAGCTGGACCCCGATCAAATCATTGACGCGTACGCGACCGAAGAGGCTCGCGTAGAATCCGGGGCTTATCGCTCTTACCGACAAGTGCTTGAAACGACTGCGTTGCGGGTTGCGGCGGAACTCGGGTGGAACATTGCGGCCGGCCAGGCTGGATTTCTAGCGGATAGCCTCCCGAACTGGCAACCGTTCCCGGATACGAATCCGGCGCTCGAACGTCTGGCGCAGCGGTTTCGTCTCGGGATTCTGTCAAACATCGACGATGACCTACTCTCAGCGACCCGAAAGCACTTCACTGTCGATTTCGATCTGATCGTGACCGCCCAGCAGATCGGATCCTACAAACCCGCTCCAGGTCATTTCAACGAAGCACTGGTTCGAGCCGATGGCAGGCGGTTGCTTCACGCAGCACAAAGCTACTTTCACGACGTAGTTCCCGCGTGTGAGCTCGGTATTCCGGTTGTCTGGGTAAACCGCAAGGCCAGCAGCCGCCAGCGAGCCGGCCCGATTCCGACACACGAAGTCCGAACTCTTACTGATTTGGCAAATCTCCTGAGGGCTTGAAACCGACCGAGTCGCTGACCTCGGATCAAGACAAGAGGCAACGCATGCGCACCTCGACAACTCGAGTGGAAGACAACACTTCAGGCGACTCGACTAGAGAACGATCAGGCATCACGCCGGTTCGCGGACGGCGAAGACTGGTGATCCGCATCCTGCTGTTGATCGTTATCCTGTTGATAGCTTATACAGCGTTTGATCTGCTTGCGCCGCGCTCTTCAAAAATGCGGAGCTTTGATCCGAACGAGGTCGCGCGCCTGGAAACTGCGATGTGGAGATCATATTACGACAAGCAACAACTTCGGCTATACAATCAGATGACCGAGATGCTTCGAAGTCAGTACAATCTCCCATTCATAAGATCAAACACGGTCGCGTATCAGGCTGCCAGAGCCGCTTTTGTGTTCAAGGACGGACACAATAGAGAAGAGTATGAAAAAGCGCTTCCTTACCTGATCAACTTTTACACCTCGATTCGCAAGGTCAGCGACATCCCGTTTGACATCGACCGCGCCGCCCGCCTCGAGCTCGAATGGTGGATCATTCACCGCGAGCGAGACAAACACGCGCCCGGTGATCTGGCGAGCGCCCTCGCAGCGTTGTCATCCGAGCTTTATCAAATGCCAGCCGAGCGATTTGTGGAGCACGCCCGGTTTCGAGCAGAAGCGATGACCATTCGAGACAAGCGGGCTGAAGCAGGCGGAGTAACAGAAGCGGACTGGGCGAGAATAGATCAGCTCTTGCACGCTTCCTGGCAATCGTTGTTCAGCGTTGTAAACGGTTAAACCTGGAGTACGCCTCCGAGCCCAGCAGCAAATGCAGGTTCAACCACTGGCGCTGCGAATTGCCTCGATAACTTCGTCGTCACCAGGTCGAAAGAACGGAACAATCGACTTGCGATGGCGAATCACACCTTTTGGATCGATAACGATCACCGCACGCTGCGAGCCTCCAAAAAGCGACCTTACATTGTAAAGCCGGGTTACGGCCCCCTTCTCATCCGCGAGCAGCCGCTGAGGCAAGCCGTGATGTTCGGCAAAATGTTTATGTGAATCGACGCTGGCCACCGATAGGGCGACGACCTCCGCGCCCGTGGCCTGATAGTCGACCCAACGATCTCGCATGCTGCACATCTGCTTTGTGCAGACCGGCGTTTCGTCTCGTGGATAAAACACAAGCGCGACTACCTTGCCGCGGTAATCCGACAAACGCCAGGCCCGACCGTTATTGTCTTTGAGTTCGAAGTCCGGGGCAGTTCGCCCAACCTCGGCGCCAGTCTCGGGTTGTAATGTTGATGCGCTCATTTTGTTTTCCTGCCTTTCAATAGCTTCCCAATCGTTCTTCCACCGACACAGGGTCGGTGGAGCGTGACTTACCAGCCAGTCACTTGCCGATTGCGCCGTGCTTGCGAAGGATCTCAATGGTGCGATCGATCGGCAAGGCTTCGACCGTGCGCCCGCGACCCGTCGTGGTCGTAGCTCGAAAGAGCGAATTGTACACTGCTTCTTCAGTCGCTTCGATCACCGCCAGAAACAGCGGGGACATAGAATCGTTAGAGGCCAGCCTGGACTCTCGTGGAGCATACAGGCTCTCGCTTGCAGACCTCGCGCGAATTCTCGTTTCCGGCGCTGTTGAGAAGGCGATCGCATAATCACCGCTACCGTTGCTCGCAGCCGAGCCGGTTCGAGCCAGACCCATCATAGACCGAGCCGCCATTCTTCTTAGATTTCGAGAGTCAACCGGCGCGTCCGTAGCTATCACGATGATAACCGAACCGTCGGCAGCATCAGCGCCATCGTTTCCACCGGTTGATGACCTGGTCTCTCGTGTCCGCTCTAGTTCCTGCTTCAAGTAGTATCGGCCCAACGCCTGCCCTACCGGCGCTCCCGCGATTGTCAGCACGCCGCCGAAGTTGGTTTGCACCAGAACGCCCACAGTATAACCGCCCAACGAAGCGGGCAGCTTTCGCGACGAGGTCCCAATTCCTCCCTTGAACCCAAAGGCCACCGTACCGGTACCGGCGCCCACCGCTCCCTCGTCAACCGCCTCGCCTTTAGCTGTCTTGATCGCGTTCAGCACATCATCGCGAGTGACGTGGCGTCCTCGAATATCATTCAACGCGCCGTCGTTTGTCTCTCCGACAAGCGGGTTGATGGACTGAACATCTTCGTTACCCGGAAGCGCAAGCACATAATCCAATACAGCGTCGGCCGCGCGGGGCACGCTGAGCGTTGAGGTGAGCACGATGGGGGTTTCGATTTCTCCCAGTTCATTCACCTGGGTCGACCCGGCGAGTTTACCGAATGCGTTGCCGATGAACACCGCCCCCGGAACCTTTTCGCGAAACAGATTCCCGCCATGCGGAAGAATCGCTGTTACGCCGGTGCGGATGTTGTCCGCACGTTTGATTGTAGTGTGACCAACTCGAACCCCGGCTACGTCGGTGATCGCATTAAGCGGTCCGGGCGGAAGGACTCCGATCGTCAGCCCGATGTCCCGCGCTCGCGGTCGTTCGTTTCTTTGCATGGCGAGTCCCAGACAACAAACACTCAGGATAACTCCAAACGCGGCCCGACAAACTTCAGATTGTCGCAGTTTGCGGCACAGTTTGTCGGATATCGATCCGGCCACGAACTGAAGTTTGTCTGACAACCACTCGGCGACAAACTGAAGTTTGTCGGACATCAAAGCTACCTCCAAAGATTACTAGTGATTTATGCGTACTCATCATTTATCATCTCAGGGCTGTCACTTCAACGAGGTCCTGGCGTTGGCGGTTACGTCATCACGAGGATCGAGCGCAGCCCCGCCCTCCAACTCACGAAATATACGGTCGATTAATAACATTTATACAAGCCGACAGAGCGTATCCGAAAGGACGTCGGCTCAGGGTTTGCGGGAGGCAGGCAGGATGCTCCAATTCACGTTCGATGAGGTAACCCAGACCGCACTAATTCACGAAGGGTTGCTGACACCGGATCAGCTTTCAAAAGCGCGGGATCTCGCGCATAAACTTGGAGGCCAAACAACTATCGGCGACGTCCTGCTGGACATGAATCTGATAAGCAGGCAGCGTCTCGACGAGTTTGTTCGACGTCATCGCAACCGGCTCAGCCTCAGCGATATTCTAATCAGCCGGCACCTGGTCACCGACAACGATGTGAGGGCGGCCCGGGAAATCCAGCGGAAGTCCGCTCCAAGATCGAAGCGCATCGGCGAGACCCTTGTGGAAATGGGGCTGATCGAAGAGCGCCACGTCGTCGAGGCTCTTTCACACAAGTTTCACCTTCCGCTCCTTGATCCCGATATTACAGAAATTGACTTCGAGCTTGTTCGAAAGGTGTCGCTCAAGTACCTTCGCCGCCAGGTGGCGCTGCCGATCAAACTGGACGCCGGTGAACTGCACCTGCTTGTCGCCGATCCAACGATGACCCACTTCATCGAAGAGATCGAGAGACTATTCACATGCAGGGTAAAACTGGCGTTGGCGACGAGCGCCACCATCAGTCAAAAACTCGATCTCGTCGATGCGCTGCTTCAAAGTAAAGACGCGGGAATCTCCGACTACCAGAAGGTCAAGTATCACACCCTTGAGGCGCAGGCCTCGCAAACCGGCGAAGACCGGGTCATTCAAATGGTCGATCAGTTGATAAAATCGGCCATCGAAGAAGGCGCGTCGGACGTTCATCTGGAGCCAATGGCCAACAAGCTCCGCGTTCGTTACCGCATCGACGGAGTGCTCGTTCACAAGGTGGACTTCCCCAGGGATTACATCCCGCGGATTATCTCGCGAATAAAGATCCTGGCGGATGCGGATGTTGCTGAGCGCCGCAAGCACCAGGACGGCCGCATCTTTGTAAAAACCGACAAGCAGGAAATCGACATCCGAGCCTCGTTTTACGCGACGGTGTTTGGTGAGAACGTCGTCCTCAGGATCTTGAATAAAGCCTCGCTGATCAGCCTTCAAGAGCTGGGATTTGCTCCAAATATCCTGCGTCTGTTTAGCGAGGATGTACTGGCGGCGCCATCGGGAATTACGTTGATCACCGGGCCCACCGGATCAGGAAAGACTACCACGCTCTATAGCTCAATCGACTTCTGTAATGATCCGACGGTCAAGATCATCACCTGCGAGGATCCCGTCGAATACGTCATCGATGGCATCTCGCAATGCTCGATCAACGAGAAAATCGGGCTGGGTTTCAACGAAACGCTCAAATCGATAGTGCGACAGGACCCGGACATCATCGTTATAGGCGAGATTCGCGACAGATTTTCAGCCGACATAGCAGTCCAATCCGCTCTTACCGGTCACAAGGTATTTGCGACATTTCATACCGAGGACTCGGTGGGCGCGCTGGTGCGCCTGATCAACATGGAGATCGAGACATCGCTGATTGCTTCGACGATCGGAGCGGTCCTGGCTCAGCGGCTCGTCCGCAAAGTGTGTTCAAGCTGCAAGGTGACCTACGCCCCGGAAGACCGGGTACTGCGCCGATTCGGATTAAAGCGTGACGAGTTGAGTGCCTTTACGATGTGGCGAGGCAAGGGATGCTCGTCGTGCAACTTCACCGGATATCGCGGCCGTCTCGGCATATACGAGCTACTGGTTCCAAACGCAGAGATCCGTGATGCCATTCTCCAGAAGCGGACGATGCAAGAAATCAGGCAAATGAGCCTCGAATCGGCAAGCCTGTGCACAATGCAAGAGGACGGAATGGTGAAGGCGCTTCGAGGGGCGACGACCCTCGAAGAAGTTCTTGAGAACGCGCCACGCGTATTTCATCAGAGGGCGCTCGAAGCTTTGCTTGGCATTGTCGGCTGAGAGAGTTACTCACTACCCAATCAAGAGAACTATGGCGCTGAATGTGCCGCTGCTGCTAGACTCCACTTCTTTCTTAAGTAATCTCTTCCGAGTTCTCCCCGGCGAATTCTCCGTCTCTACCAGCATAGGAGGTGAGTTCGCAGATCTTACACCAGCGTCAGGTATCCCAACGGAGATAAAAATGAAACGACTAGTTGAATTCACTCTGGAAGATGCGAGCACCGTTCTAGTGGAGTCCGAAGAGCCAGACTCTAGAGGCGGGCCGGTGGTTCGGGGCGGCGGTCCTATAGATGTGGTCGAGAAGGCCGGGATGGGCTTTGAGGCGGCTATCGGAAAGATTAAGCCTGTTGCCGCGGCTTTCATCGCCAAGATGCGCGATCTCAGCGACGCACCGGAACAGGTCGGCATAGAGTTCGGGATCAAATTGGGGGCGAAGGCGGGCGCCTTTATCGCGTCTGCCGATGCGGAAGCCACATTCAAAGTGACGCTGACCTGGAAGCGCGAGCACCTGTAAGAGTTATCCCCTGGAGCGCCGCTTTGAAAGCCCGCGAAAGTAGCTCCACGCCAATGGACGTGGAAGGAGGCTCCCGTGGCTGACATCACTTATCAGAACTTTGATCTGCTGATCGAGCGCGTGACCGGAGGTTATCGCGCCAAAGTAAACTCACCGGAAGGCGAGGCCGCCAATGACTTTCGAATGCCTTTCACCGATGAGGAACTTGTCGGGTTTATCGAGCGGGTAAGCCAACCGTGGCGCAGCACCCGCGCGGTTGACTCGCCGGAACTGGATGCGATCAAGGATTTTGGCGGCAGACTCTTCACCGCGGTATTCGACAAGCCGGTGTACACCTGCTTTAGCAACAGCCTTGCAACGGCTTCTCGGTTGCGCATTCGACTGAGATTGAAGGACGTCCCGGAACTGGCATACCTCCCTTGGGAGTATCTTTACGACTCCTTTGTTGGGAGCTTTCTCGCCTTATCCTCAGATACGCCTATCGTGCGCTACATGGAGATGCCAAGACGTATCCAGGCTCTGGGAGTCAAGCCGCCGCTGCGGGTTCTGGTTATGATTTCGAGCCCGACCGATGAAGCAAAGCTTGACGTGGAAGCCGAATGGAGCAAGCTGACGGAAGCGGTGGACAAGTTGACGCGAAAGAAATCCGTCGTGCTGGAGCGCTTAGAAAACGCGACACTGTTAGCCCTTCGACATCGTTTGCGAGAGAGAGATGTTCACATCTTTCACTTCATCGGCCACGGCAAGTTCGATCCGGAGGCCCGGGATGGAATCCTGATGATGGAGGATGAAGAAGGCAAGGGTTACCCGGTGAGCGGCCAGCTTTTGGGAATGCACCTTCACGAACACCGGCCTCTGCGGTTGGCCGTCCTCAATGCTTGCGAGGGAGCGCGTGCGTCGCTCACCGATGCTTTCGGCGGCATAGCCCAGAGTCTCGTTCAGCAAGGGATTCCAGCGGTGCTGGCCATGCAGTTCAAGATCACCGATCAGGCGGCGATCACATTCGCCAGTGAGTTCTATGGGTCGATGGCTGATTACTACCCCGTGGACGCGGCGCTGGCACAGGCGCGACTTGCAATACGCGGCGAGGACAACCATCTGGAGTGGGCGACGCCGGCCCTCTATATGCGCTCCACTGATGGGCGGATATTCGACAGCGGTGAATCTACGGCGCCGGGTACGGCCAGTGCGGGCGGCGCGACTGGCGTATCATCTTCACACTCGGGTGCATTGCCAGATCAATTGGAAGTACACTACGCCACAGTTCTCAAAGCGATAGCCCAGGGCGCGGTCGTGCCTTTCCTCGGAGCGGATGCCAGTCAATGCGGTCGTATCGAGAACTCGGACTGGCGTGAGGGAGGATATCTGCCGAGCGCTGAAGAGCTCGCCGCCTACGTTGTCGAGCAATTTGCGCTTCCCGGCGGCAGCGCTGGCGACCTCGTGCGCAACGCTCAGCTCGCCACGATAAAAGCAAACGCAGCGCGGCTTTATGCAGTGTTGCATTCGGTCTTTGAAAGCAACTGCCCGCCGACTTCGCTGCATACGTTTTTGGCTACCCTTCCGGCGTTATTGCGAGAGAAAGGTCACCCCGCCCGCTATCAGCTCATCGTGACGACCAACTTTGATGACATGTTGGAGCGCGCTTATCGAGATGCAGGCGTGCCTTACGATGTTGTCTCCTATGAGGCCGAGGGCGAGCAACGAGGCAAGTTCTGGCATTGGAAAAGCGATGGCGACGTATCGTTGATTGAGTTGCCGAATCAGTATCAGGCATTCTCTCTCGAGCAACGCGCGGTAATTCTGAAGGTGCACGGCGCGTTTGTTCGCACGGACCCGGACCGTGACAGTTATGTGATAACCGAAGATCACTTCCTTGACTATTTGACGCGCACGGATATCTCGAGTCTTTTGCCAGTGGAACTGGCGAAAATACTCCGCAAGAGTCATTTCCTGTTCCTGGGATCGAGGCTGCCTGAGTGGAACCTTCGTGTCATTTTTCATCGAATCTGGCGCGAGCAGCGGCTCACCTATAACTCGTGGGCGATTCCGTTCAATTTAACCCAGGCAAATCAGCAGTTCTGGCTTAACCGAAACGTGGATGTTATCAAGGTGAATCTGTCCGACTATGTTGAGCAGTTGGCAGAGCGGATTAAGCGAAGTCCGCGTGTAGGAGAAGGATCGTGAGCGAAGGTGCCTTTGCTACGACACCCTACAAGGGTCTTATGCCTTACTCCGAAGAAGACGCGCCCTTTTTCTTCGGGCGCGATGCGGAGAGGGAAATCATCATCGCCAATCTCATGGCGTCGCGCCTGACGCTGTTTTATGGCCCAAGCGGCGTTGGCAAAAGCTCGGTCCTTCGAGCAGGCGTCGCGCACCACCTCCGGCGCCTTGCCCGCGAAAACCTCGATGAAACAGGCTCTCCCGGCTTGGCCGTCGTGGTGTTTAATTCCTGGCGCGACGATCCGGTCGCCGCATTGGAGGCACGCACTCGCGACTCTGCTTTGCTATCGCTCAACGGCCAGACGGTCGAGCCGGTACCGGCATCGCGCTCTCTGTCGGAGACCTTCAGAGCGTGGAGCGAACGCCTGGGTGGCGAGTTGCTGATCATCTTAGACCAGTTCGAAGAGTACTTTCTGTATCACGGACAGGAAGATGGAGCGGAAAGCTTCGCGATACAATTCCCCCGCATCGTAAACTCGCCGGATTTAAGCGTCAACTTTTTGATCTCGATTCGCGATGATGGTCTCGCGAAGCTCGACCGCTTCCAGGGACGAATCCCTACGCTGTTCGATAACCGTTTGGGCATCGCTCACCTTGATCGAGGCGCGGCACGAGATGCAATCACGCAACCGATCGAGCAGTTCAACAGGCTCTACGCAGCGGGAAGGCAACGCGTCAGCATCGAGCCCGGATTGGTTGAGGCGGTGCTTGATCAAGTGAAGACCGGCGCCGTGACGGTAGGAGAGGCAGGACGTGGAGTGATCAAAGGGCACGCCCTTGAGGCCCAGATCGAGACGCCTTATCTCCAGCTTGTGATGAACCGGCTCTGGGACGAAGAGGTTCGCACAGGTTCACACGCGCTTCGATTGAAGACATTGGAGACACTGGGTGGGGCGCAGCGGATCGTACGGACTCATTTGGACGCGGCGATGAAAACGTTAACACGCAGCGAACAGGACGTCTCGGCGCACGTCTTTCACTACCTGGTGACGCCGTCGGGGGCGAAGATCGCGCATACCATTCCCGATTTGGCCAGCTACTCCGAGTTGGCACAGGAGAAACTTCTGCCGGTGATGGAGAGACTATCCAGCGCGAACGTGCGCATTCTAAGGGGCGTCGCTCCGCCTCCCGATCGGTCTGACGCGCCGAGATATGAAATCTTTCACGATGTGCTAGCGGCCGCGATTCTCGATTGGCGACAGCGCTACAAAGACAAAAAACGGGAGACGCGTATCAGGATCGGTGTTGCGGCACTCTTTTTGATGATGGTTGCGGCGCTAGTCTTCGTAGCCATAGGCAAGATCAGGGAGAACACTCTCGCAAAGATAACCAGAACGCAAGAAGGGGAAATCGCGAAGGCGGAAGAGGAAATCGCGAAGGCCAAAGAGAGAGCACATTTAGAAGACCTAGCTTTGATATATAAGGATCAACCGCAATTTGAAAAGCCGCTCGCTGCGCTGGTGAGTCTCACGAGTGCGGAAGCTGATGCCAGGGCGCAGGCACTGGAGAATCTCAAACAGCTTGCGAGTAACGGACAAATCCCAGCCGATCTATTGCCGGTTGTATTTAAGACCGTTGAAGCAAATGAACCTTCGAAAGCAGCAGAAACGCGAAAAGTCATTGAAGCAGGAGTGTCTGCACACTCCGATGTTCCAGTCCCGAGTTCGAAGCTGCGCGGCCGCGTCTACATTCACATCCGAGATGATCAGCCGCAGCAACGCGACAAAGCTCAGCAAGTAAAACGGATATTAGAAGTCAAAGGACTGGTGGTTCCGGGCATTCAGCGAGTGTCCAATGGGCCGTTTAGCAATGAGTTGAGATTCTTCCGAAGCGATGAGGATGTCGAAGCCAAGGACATCATTGGTTACTTGAGGGAACTAAACATCGGAAACACCGAAGCGAGGTACATCAAGGGCTACGATAACTCGGCAATCATCAGGCCTCGTCACTATGAGCTATGGTTTGGGGCGCCAAAGAGAGAGACACCCCCGCAGGGCGATAAGGAGCACGTTTCGATGCGCTTCGAAGTGGTCGACGGCCAAACCAAGAAATCAATTGCGGGCGCGGAACTATATGTCAAGTCAATCGAAAAGGGTATCTTTGATTCTAAGGTAAGAACTGACGTCAATGGCGTCGTCACTCTGAACAACATCCCGCGCACCCGAGTGTCGATCGCGGTGACGGCAAAGGGATTCTACAATGGTGAAGTCAAGGGCGACATAGCCACTCTCGGCAGGGATTATGTTCCGAACCCATCCGCCCAAGTCCAGCCGGGACGCCGCGTCTTCAAGTATGAACTAGTAAGACGACCGAGTGCTCGTTGAAACGCTCGCGAGTGCTCTAAACCGTCATCGAACCAAATGCAGTTGCGAGCTCGCCCTATTCCCCCAGGCGGCGCCAATGTCGTTGCGGTCGTCCAGCTAAACAAGTCACCCGATTTTGGTTATCCTTGACGTACCGATACAACCGACCGACGTTGGAGGCGTGATGAATTTCGGGTTGGAAGGCAGAGTGGCTATCGTCACCGCGGCATCGCGCGGGTTGGGTAAGGCTACGGCGATGGAACTCGCCGCGGAAGGGGCTCGCGTTGCGATGAATGCTCGCAACGAAGAACAGTTGCAAGACACGGCTGCTGAGATTAGATCCGCGACCGGGGCTCAGGTCCTTGCGGTCGCCGGGGACGTCACCAACGAAGCTGACGTCAATCGCCTGATCTCCGAAACAAAGAACCGGTTTGGTAGTATCGATATCCTTGTAGCCAACGCCGGTGGGCCGCCTGCGGGGTTCTTCGATGACTTTGACGCTCAGCACTTTCGCGATGCAGTCGAGCTAAACCTGATCAGCACGATCAATCTCTGCCGGGTGGCCGTCCCTCATATGAGAGAGCGCCGGTGGGGCCGGATCATCGCCATTACCTCGATCGCAGCAAAGCAACCAGTCGAAAACCTGATTCTCTCCAATACTGCTCGCGCCGGCGTGTTGGGATTCCTCAAGAGCCTGTCTCAACAGATCGCGGCGGACGGCATAACAGTCAATACGGTGTGTCCGGGATATCACCTTACCGAGCGTCTGAAGAGCCTTTCGACATCCATTGCTCAGAAGGAAGGCGTCAACGTTGAGGAGGTTTACGCGCGGTGGGCGGCATCAACCCCGATGAAGCGAATCGGTGACCCGCGAGAGTTTGGCGCGGTCGTTGCCTTTCTATGCTCCGAGCGAGCCAGCTATTTGACCGGCACGGTCATTCAGATAGACGGTGGAGCCTATCGGGCACTGTATTAACTTTTTGCGGGTTCAACCCTCCGCCGGAACTCCTTCACCAGCCAGGATGGAAATTCGCGATTACAAACCCACCGACTTCGAGCAGCTGTATAGAATCGACCACGAAGCGTTTAGCGAAGACATCGCTTATTCGCGTCTTGAGCTTCAGTTCTACGTGCGGTCGAGCGCTTGCCGAACCCTGGTGTCCGAAGACACAAATGAAATCGTCGGATTCGTAGTCGGCTGTATCGAGCCGCGCAAGCTTGGGCACATAATCACGATCGATGTCGTACCGCACCGCCAGCGCCAGCAGATTGGCAGCAGCTTGCTGGCTGAAATCGAGCGGTGGCTGTGGCGGCAGGGCGTGGAGGCGATCTATCTCGAGACCCCGGTCGATGACGACGGCGCAAAGGGTTTCTACGACAAACACGGATATTTCGTGTTCGACAGATTTGAAGGGTATTACAACAATTCACTCGATGCCTTTGTAATGATGAAGACTTCCAAGCGATAGCTTGTTGCATAAAAGTTGAGCGTGTTATTTTGGTTGATAGTCTAATGACGATCAACGGGGGCGACAATTGAATGAAAGTTGAAACGGGAGTAATCGCAGCGGCAGGATCGGGAACACGCATGCTGCCGGTTACGATGGCCTATCCAAAGGAACTCCTGCCGATAGTTAACAAACCTGCGATTCATTTGATCATCGAGGAGTTCATTGACTCGGGTATCAAGCGAATTATCCTTATTACCGGTGAGAACCCGGAGCCTTTGCGGCGAATTTACAGTCCCGCTTCCCCTCCAGAGCGAGGAACATATAAAGAACTCGATGAGTTTCTTGACAAGCTGGCAGAGATCGAAATCGTGATGGAGCCACAGACCGGACCTTACGGCAACGGGACGCCGCTCATCGTCGCGCGCAAACACATCCCGGAAGGCCAGGGTTTCATTTACGCTTATGGTGATGACCTGATCAAATCCGCGGCTCCGTTTTCGCGGAAACTAATTGAGAAGCACACACAAACCGACGCGCTTGTTGTCGGAACTCAGGAAGTGCCCTGGGCGGACGTCGTCAGGTACGGCATGGCTCAGATAAAAGAAGGCAGCCCCGACGGCGAACTGGAGGATGTCGTAGAGAAACCCTCGCTGGAAGAAGCGCGATCGAACCTGGCGATGTTTGGCAGGTTCTTGCTCTCGGATGCGGTCATTCAGATCCTGACCGAGATTCCTCAGGGCAAGGCCAATGAACTATGGCTGACGGATGCTGTTCGTGAGTACGTCCGTCGGGGCGGTCGCGTCGTGACGGAATCGGTCGTCGACGGTGAATGGCTGACAATAGGCGATCCGGTGAATTACCTGACGACGGTCATCGAATACGCATTATCCGACAGTGAGCTTCGTGCAGCGCTGGAGCCGCGCCTGCGAGGTCGATTGAAATCCTGAGCGATCGGTTGAGTAGACTCGAAAGAAAACTCAGCGATGTTCGATCATTCTACGCGCATCATCGCTGGTCAGCGCCTTCAGAAAAGAAATAATATCCCGCTGCTCGTCGTTGGTAAGCTCCACCGGATCGAGTTGCCAATCACGATTCGGGTTCTTCTTTCCACCCTTTACATAAAAGCGCAAAACCTCTTCAAGCGTAGCGGCGCTGCCGTCGTGAAAGTATGGCGCAGTCAGCTCGACGTTTCGAAGTGATGGTGTCCGAAATGCGCCAATATCCAGAATGTTCCCGGTCTTTACAAACCGTCCCAACTCTGCGGCGTGTTCATCCTTTTTTATGGCAGCGAACGCTTCGCCGGTCTTGTCGCGGGCAGCAGCCATGGCGCGCACGGCCAGCACTTCGAACCCGCTAAAGTTCGCCGCGACTCCGGTGTTTCGGTAACCCCCGTCAGTGAAGAACGGAAACATCGAATTGGGTCCGAAGTTTTGATTGAAGACGTGGCAAATAGTGCATCGGGCTTTGGTACGAAACAAGATGAGGCCATTGCGCGCCGATTCGTCGAGCGCGTTCAAATCGCCCGCGGCATAGCGATCAACAGGCGCGTCGCCGGAGATCAGGGTTCTTTCGAATGCGGCAACCGCCTTGGCAAAGCCGTCGATAGTTACCGGTCCGCCAAAGACCTGTTGAAAAGCCCGAACGTATTCCGGAACCGCGGCGATCTTTGAAAGAGCCTCCGGAAGAGACCGGTTGCCCATCTCATCCTGATTCGTAAGCGGCAGTCTGGCCTGCTCCTCCAGTGTTTCGACACGGCCATCCCAAAACTGTCCACTGCTAAACATGGCGTTTAGCAGAGTGGGAGAGTTTCTCGTGCCAAGTCTTCCCCCGATCCCTTCCGCTACTTTCCTGCCATCAGTGAATGCGCGCTTGGGATCGTGGCATGAGGAGCAGCTAACGGTGCCGTTGGCCGAAAGCCTTGCGTCAAAGAAAAGCTTTCGGCCAAGCTCGACCTTAGCAGCCGTAATCGGGTTGTCGTTTGGAACGAAGTAGGTCCACAGGTCGAGGGGAATGCCAAGTGGCATTTTGATTCCATCGCTTGAAGAGCCGGCCGGCGAGTCACTTGCCCGAACCAGTGCCGGGAGCAGCACCGCAAGCACCCCAATCACCGCGAGCTTAACAATCGAGGTTCGCTTCATAGCGCTTCCTTGGTTCCAATGCGCGTGTTGCCCGTCGCGCTACTGTTCTGCAATTCCCTTCACCACAAATGCGATCGAAAGATCGCCACCCGTCTGAGACTTGGCCTTGGAAGAAAAAACCACGTGGCTGCCTTCCTCAACGAGTTTTGGAGCAGATCCTGCCTCGGCCTGAACCAGGCTGATAACCGCCGGGTGATTGGTTCCCGCCACCTTCGCACTCATCTTCGTGAGTTCGTCAAACTTTGGCTGTGCGTCCGGGTTCTGATCCAACGCCACCGGCACCAGTACAAGGAAGTCGCGAATCGGTGAGATTCCGAGGTGATTCCCATCCGCCGGATGTACTGCGTAGCGTAGCGTGTAAATTCCGGCCTTCACGGCTTGTCCTCGAAAGTCCGTCGTAGCCCTTGCAAAAGTGATCACGCCGACTAATGCCGATTCGCCGATGGTTGTGTATACAGCGCCTTGTGTATCTGACTTACCGGCGGCGATACCGGCTCTCAACCAGATGTCGCAATAAGGTCCGTCGCCAATTGTAACTCTATAACCCTTGGGCTCCAGTACCTTTTTCAACGCTTCCGCGGCCGATGGATCAGCAAAGGCCCCAATCGGTTCAGTTTTATTGTTCTGACCCAGGACCGGTATCGAGATCGCCAATACCGCCAGTATCAGCGCAATGAGTCTACGGGACACCAAATTATCTCCAATCGATAATCGGAAAGGCACAAAGCCCACGAGCTTGTGTGGTCTTTGTGCCCTCGTTGTTAAAACGAATTCGTCCAATTGCCGCTAGTTATCGTGCAAACGTGCCGACAAAAGCGCTGCGCTTGCCGCGCACTGTCCACGATACATTGAGCCCGGCGCCGTCGAATTGATCGAGTTCCGCCACGGCAGGCATCGAGTGAGTCATTTCCGCAAGGGGTTGGTAGAACACCTCTTCGTTGCCGCAGAGGTGATCCTTGCCGTTGATCGCGCGAGTCTGGATGCCGGCGATGTTGCCAGCGCGCACCAGCGTCGAGGCATAGTGGCCGTGTTCGCCGCTCACTTCTACCTTGATAGGCGCAACCTCAACCCGGACCACGTTCTTTAAAAGCTCGCCGGCCATCGATTGCGCAAACTCGACCAAAGCCTTGGGTTGGTCGCCGCAGGCTTTTTCGTCGACTATAACAACCGATTTTGCGGGGTAGGGACTGTTTGCCTGGTCCCCGAGCGTTGCGTTCGCTTTGACGACGGCTACAACGCTGAGTCCATCAAGCGAAACGCCCTTCCACACGCCCTTGTTGACTCGCCACGCCAGGATGGCCTGATCGCCCGCGAGGTTCATTTCGCCGTTTGCGACACAGGGACCGGTCCAAACGTCAGCGCTGCGAGTCTCAATATAGTCACCCGAAATGCTCTGCGCATTGGTAGCCGATCCGAGCGTAAGCACCAACAGGGCCAAGGCTGCAAAAAACATCATTCTACGCATCGTTGAATCTCCTTCTTAACCGTCTTAGCGTCTCAGCGGTCCTTTGCGTCTTTGCGCTAAGAGAACCATTGCGAAGGGCAGTTCCGCGCAAAGACGCCAAGAACCGCAAAGATCGCCAAGTGTTTTGATGTTATCACACGTGACCTTTTCCGTAACAGGCTCGATCCCTTGATGAACAATCGCCCGGCTCGGCGAGTTCTCCGTCGGGACCGAGGCAGGTCTGCGTGTAAACACACCAGAAATGGCCGTCGTTGGTCGGAGGCACCGATGGATCGTGTGGAACCCCGATAAACATCCCCTTCCACCGCAAACACTCGCACAGTTGAGGGTGATTGATATCGAAACGTTCTGCCTCGTTTACAATCATCTTGCACCTCCTCCAGCGGCAGCCAGCACCGCTCGCTTCACCGCGACCCGCGCGAGCTGAATCTTATAGGCGTTTCGGCCCAGACTCTTTGCGCCTGACACTGCGGCTTCACCTGCGGCCTTAGCCGTCTCTTCAGTGATCGTTTTGCCGATCAGCGCATCTTCAGCTTCCTTTGATCGCCAGGGCTTTGGTGCCACGTAACCCATGACAACCCTTGCTGAGCGCACCTTATTGCCGGTCAGAGTAATCGCGACTGAAGCCAGCGATAGAGGCCAGTCCATGGCATCTTTCTGGCGCACTTCATAGCTAGCGGCGCGGGTTCCCGCGAGAGGCGGCAACACGACTTCGGTGACAATCTCATTAGGCCCCAAGTCGTGCTCTCGCTCGTTCTCGTTTTGTGGAATTACAAAAAACTTCTCCACAGAAACTTCGCGCTTCCCCTTGGGACCGAAAATCTGCACTGTGCCTCCTAACGCCGTGAACAGAGTCCCCAGTGTTGAAGGGCTGACGAAAAAGGCGGGTCCTGAGTTGCCAAGGATGGCGTGGTAGCGATTGTCACCCAACGGCACCAGCGGCTCACCCGTCTTATCCTTTGCCAGCAAACCAAACCCGGCACGGTAGTACCAACACCGAGGACGTTGGCAAAGATTCCCGCCTACCGTACCCATGTTTCGAATCTGCGGTCCCGCTATTTCGGTTGCAGTGTGACTAATGACCGGGAACAATTGGCGCACTTTTGGATCGTCGATCAATTCTTGAATCGTGACCAGCGCGCCGATCCGAAGGCTTTTGTCCTTGCCGACGGTTATCCCGCGCAGCTCGCGAATATCCTTGATGTTAACGAGCCGTTTGGGCGCGATGACGTCATCTTTCATTAGAGCAAGCAGATCGGTACCGCCTGCCAGGATGTCGGCATCAGCCCAGTTGTTGCCCAGCAGGCTAATGGCTTGCTCTTTGGTGGTAGGGCTGGCGTATTCAAATCCTCGCATTGTTGCCTCCCTTCTTTTCAAGCGCTGCCAGAACTCGATCCGGTGTTAGCGGAAGATAGGGCACTCGCACGCCGATCGCGTTGGCGACCGCGTTGGAGATAACCGCTCCCGGAGAAACCGCCGGCGGTTCGCCGAGACCGATCACCCCGCGCTCGTCGTAGCCCTTGCCGGTCATCATGTGCACGACCAGATCTCCGATGTCCGCGATGCCGGCTAGCCTGTAGAACTCCATGTTGGGGTTCAGCATTCGGCCGGTCTTCGCGTCCATAATCTTTTCTTCGTAAAGCGCCCAGCACACACCCATGATCAAAGAGCCGTAAACCTGGCTCTCGGCCGTTTTCAGATCGATGACCAGGCCGCAGTCCTGCACGGCGACGATCTTGTTAATGCGCACGATGCCGGTCTCGATATCAACCGATACGTCCGCCATCTGAACTCCGCCTACGCCCTGGTTGGTCAAATTGCCGGGAGCGTTTGGAAAATGCCTTCCGCGAACTGTCAGAGGAGTCGCCCCAAGCTTTGAACAAGCCTGGGCCCAGGTCACGGACTTGGCCGGGTTGGTTTTGACCCGGATGTTGCCGCCCACGGCTTCAAGATCTTCCGGCTTTGCTTCGAGCGAGGGTGCAACCTTGCTGAAGAGTTGCTCCAGCGCATCAAGCGAGCCGCGCCGAGCGGCTGCGCTGATTCCACCAATCGTCGTGCTTCCACCAGAACCGCCTGACGCGGGATACCGGCTATCGCCAATCAGTATCTTTACAGCATTCAGCGGAAGACCAAATGTGTCGGCGACAACAATGTTCAAAGTCGTACGAGTCCCCGTGCCCAGGTCCTGAGTTCCCATCTTCAATTCAACCGAGCCGTCGGGTTGAATGTTGATGTCACAGTCGCTCGCGTGGCCCTGTCCACCCCAGGTATGAATCGACAACCCCAGTCCTCGTTTCATAGGACCGGCCGTCTTATCTCCCCTTGCGTGCCAGTTCTTTTTCCAGCCTATCAAATCAGCGGCAATCTTGAGCTCGTCGCTATAGATCGGTGCGCGCTGGCCGGTCAACTCGATGTTCTTCATGAAGAAGTCATACGGGTCCATGCCAATCGCTGCGGCCGCATCTTCAAGAGGCTCCATGGTTAACACGCAGGCTTGCGGGTGGTTTGGCGCGCGCCAGGCTCGTTGGCTACCAACGTGATTGATGATGTTCGTGTGTTGTTTTCGTTGATTCGGGATATTGAAGATGTACGGTATCGGAGGCGAGCCTCCGCCGCCCACTCCACCGGACCCCCACGATTGGGATTCCCAGGCGGTTATCGTGCCGTCCTTCTTAACACCAACCTTCACCTTTGCATACACCGACGGTCGCGAACCGGCAACCATTAGCTCGGCATCGCGCTCGTTGAACATCTTGACCGGTTTTCCGCCGGCTTTCTTTGACAGCCGAGCGGCGGTGATGTCCCATTCGTCGGGTCCGAACTTGCTGCCGAACCCTCCGCCAATGTGATCCTGTTTCACCCGAACGTTTGTCGCCGGTATCTCAAGCGGTCTGGCGATCTGGCCGACAGACCCGCTCACCGCTTGCGTAGACAGGTGCGCGAGAAGATTTTGTCCGCCGTCTTCCCATTCCATCACCGAGCCATGCGGCTCGAGACAGCAGTGGGTAATCACCGGCAACCCGTAGTTGCCTTCGATGGTAACCTCGGCTTCGCTAAAGCCTTTGTCGGGATCGCCAACCTTATTCTCGTTGGCCGCTCTCGTATATGTGTCGCCGGCGGTTTTCGGATCGTTGTCAATTACCAGATGCGGCAGCACCTCGTACTCGACCTTAATCGCTCGAATAGCATCTTCGGCAGTAGGCTCATCGACCGCAGCGAGTGCAACAATTGAAGCGCCAGCCCATTTCAACTCATCAGTCGGGGTGCCTGGTTGGGCCATGATGTGAACTGCCTTTACTCCGGCCATCGCTTCGGCGGCGCTGGTATCGATGCTTTTCACCTTCGCGTGGGCATACGGGGAACGAAGTATCTTTCCGAAAAGCATGCCGGGCCGATTCATATCGAACGAGTACTTTGCGCGTCCTGATACTTTGTGCGGTCCGTCGATTCTGGAAATGCGTTTGCCGATATGGGTGCGTTTGTCGGCATCGGGCCATTTGTATTCAGCCATTGCGCTTTACTCCTTTCCCAGCCGCTTGAGCGACCGCTGCTCGAACACCCACATATGTGCCACAGCGGCAAGTATTGCCGCCCAGCCCCTTCTTAATCTCTTCGGCAGTCGGGGTCGGGTTCTTGTCGAGGAATGCCTTGCAGGCGACAACAAATCCCGGCGTGCAAAAGCCACATTGTTGAGCATCGTTGTCGATAAAGGCTTGCTGAACAGGATGGAGTGTTTCGCCCTGCATCAGACCCTCTACCGTGGTTATAGATTTGCCCTGAGCGTCGATCGCCAGCGTCGAGCACGAATAAACGGCCTTGCCATCGACAATCATCGTGCAGGCTCCGCAGCTCCCGCGATCGCATACTCGCTTTGCCCCGGTTATGTCCAGCTCGTTCCGCAGAGCATCGAGTAGCGTCACCCGCGGCTCAACTTGTGCGTTGTAGCTCTTGCCGTTGATTGAAAGTGAGAGTGGAACTTTGCCCGGCCCGTAGATCTTGACGTCGGCACCGGACACTTTGACCACTCGATAGCCCATCACGAGCGGCACCGACAGCGAGATGCCGGAAGCCTTCAAGAAGGTGCGTCGCGATAGCCCCGAGCCTTTTTCTTTTACGTTGTCATCATCTTGCATCCGTCGCCTCCTTTGCATTTGGGATTGCGGATTGAGGATTGAGGATTGACGGATCGAGACAGTGCTCGCAAATCCGCAATCCGCAATTCGAAATCCGCAATCTACGGCGGAGTTTCCCTGAATTCAAGTTCGTTGCGGCAGCACGGGCAGAGCCCTGGAACATATGCCGTGATGCTGCAGACATCGCAGTAATAATGAATGTCGTAGAGCTTTCCCTCTTTGACTGATTGAACTTTAATAATCTCGAGCTGGTCTCCCGAGTGCAGCCGAGCGGTGATCTGAAGTTCGCGCTGACGCACCCGATTGTCGGTGAACAGCGGGGTCATCGTGTCGGCCGGCAAAAACTTGTAAAGCCGTCCATCCTTGCTCGCGAATCCAAATGCGCTGCTCGTACCCGGACAACCAAACGCCGATCCGACTTCTTTGCCCGCCGAATCCAGACAGACTGCGCGTCCACGAATCACGGTCAGCGCAGGACTCCGGGCCTGAAAGTTAAATGAAAGCTCTGTGGCCAGCGATGAAAGCGGCATCGGAAATAGAAACGTTGCCAGGATTAGAACCAGAATCCGCTTCATCGCTGCTTCAACCCTGAACGATCAGCTGCGATCCTGTGATTTAAGTCTTAGTTGAACAGGAATGCCCACTGGAAGCCGATCGACCGAATCTAACTTGCATCTTACCGCCTCGACTTGTTTCGGCCGCTACCTTACCATAGTTCAGGTTAGTCGGGCAACGATACCCAGCTTGGTTCTACCGTAACGACTCAGTAGCCGGGCACGTAATGCGTTATTAGCGGTGTATTAGTGATCCAAACGGATGCGCCGTCTAAAAGACTGTTTGGCGAAACAGGAAAACCTTGGAACTGGACGACGACGAAGGAATGGAGTTTGAGGAAATGGAGATCTCCGCAGCAGCGGAGCTCGAGTGGGATGTAGTTGTTGTTGGAGCCGGCCCGGCCGGGTCGATGGCTGCGCTTAACCTCGCGCGCCACGGGCACCGCACTCTACTACTCGACAAGGATACTTTCCCTCGCGACAAAGTCTGCGGTGACGGCCTGATCGCAGATTCAGTACGCTGTTTGACTCGTGCCGGCCTGTACGACGACATACGGTCGCGAAGTCTTAAGAGCGACCTCGGAACTGTCTATAGCCCGTCTCGGATCTGTTTCGACGTGCCAGGAGAATTCCTGACCTTGAAGCGCGTTCATCTCGACGCGCTGATTGTGAACAAGGCAGTTGAGTCCGGAGCCGCCTTTTGCCAGGCAAAAGTGATGGGTCTGGAGATACAACCTGACTCCTCGCTTGCGATCTTGCTAGACGAAGCCCCTCGTCCGCTTCGTGCAAGAATAGTTTTTCTTGCGACCGGCGCGAATGTTGAGATGCCTTCAAAGCTTGGCCTGGTGAGCGAGCAGCGCCCGAGCGCAGTTGCTCTACGCTGTTACGTCCGCTCGAGTATCTCTCTGGACCGGCTCGTGGTTTCCTACGATCGCTCGATCACTCCCGGATACGCGTGGATATTTCCGCTCGCTGATGGAGAATTCAACATCGGATGCGGGATCAGCTATCGGAATAAAGCTGGATCCGGTGTCAATCTCCGCGAAGCGTTCAAGTCGTTCATAACCAGCTTTCCGCTGGCCGCGGACATAATGCGTCACGCTGAAGCGATCTCGCCGATTCGCGGTGCGATGCTCAGGTGCGGGTTGAGCGGCACCAGCCCACACGGACCAGGTAACGTCCTTGTGCTGGGAGAGAGCATCGGAGCGACATTTCCGTTCACCGGAGAAGGCATCGGAAAGGCGATGGAGACCGGTGAGTTAGCGGCGGAGGTCGCGCATGAGGCTCTCGTTTCTGGCGATCTGACTCGTCTGAGCGACTTTCCGCATCGGATCGACCACGAGTTGAAGCCAAAATTCCTTGGTTATCGGATCGCTGAGAACTGGTTTTCGCGCCCGTGGCTGAATGATTTCGTTGCTCGCCGGATTCGCAGCAGCCGTATCTTGCAGGAACTCGTAGCAGGAATCGTTAATGAAACGGTGGATCCCCGAGAAGTCTTCTCACTCAGAGGTATCCTCCGTTCGTTTGTCAGCTAGCCGGCCCCTAACACGAACGACTTCGGATGCGATTTGCTCACGTCCCAAGCTAATCCCACGTCCTCCTCTCTCGACGGCTCGCTCAATCTCGCCCCATTCCGCAAAAAATTGTTGCATATTTATTAACATCGTAGACCTGGCTAAGAACCTGTGCTATTGTTAATCGCGATGCGAGATGCGTGACGGACGCAGCCCCCCCGGTTTCCAAACAGTTTGGTGGAAGCGCAGCGAGTGCCCTGTGAGACCTTGATCCAGGCCGATCAGAGGTCATCCAAAATCGCCGAGTCCGGGCTGCAACGAACTGATCAGGTAGCGCATCGGAATCCTAAGACCACCGGTAGGATGGAAGTTCAATGAAGGTTGAGTCACTACCTAAGCTCAAGGCCCTGTCCTTATTCCTTGCTCTAGCTCTCACTTTATCCGTTATTGCAGTCGAACCGGCTAACGGCGCTCCAAAGCGAAAGACATCAGCTCGCACTGTAAAGAAGAGCGCTAAGAGCAGATCAAAATCAGGACGAACTGTTGCCCGTCGTGGATCGAGATCGTCGAAGTTGAAAGCCGGCCGGTCCAGACGCGGGAGTAAGCTCTACGCGCGAGGTCGCGGCCGTCGAAGCCGTTGGCGCAGACAGGTTGCCACAAGTTCCCATAGCGCCGGTGTACACAACTTTCTGACTCAATCGTGGACGCAGCCATTGAACGCCGCCGAGCGAACCCCGAACGGGGCCGAACAGGGATCCCTTAGTGCCGTTCCCAGCCCTGCCGGCGCCCAGGTCGATCCCGCAACTTCCGGCGAGGCTGCCACACATCATGTCGATGCAACACGTCCGCGCGTTGTGACCGGCGATCCCCTCGAACCGCAGCCAATCAACCCGCTGGTAGCAGCTTACACTGATAGTCTCGCCACGTTCGGGTATAGCGCCGAAAACCAGGGTTTTATCGTTACCACGCTGAAGGGCGAAGTACTTGCCGAGCACAACGCCGACCGTCTCTACAACCCCGCGTCAGTCACCAAAGTCGCAACGTCGCTGACGGCCATTTCACGATTGGGCCCGGACTTCAAGTTCCGGACCTCGCTTTACACCGATGGCACGCTTGATACCGCTACCGGAATACTGCACGGATCGCTGTATGTTCTGGGAAGCGGTGACCCGGGGTTCTTCTCGGAAAACGCGATGATGATCGCCGACAAAATGAATCGGAGCGGTATTCGCGAAGTCGACGGAAACCTTGTGGTTCTCGGACAGTTCTTTTTCAACTTTTCTACTTCGCGGGAAGCATCGGCAAAGGCATTTCGTGCGGTACTCACTCCTGAAACCTGGAGTCCGCAAGCCAAATCTTCCTATACACGCTTCCTGGCAATTCGAGCCGCCGAAGACAGAGTGAGCGATTCCGGGGTGCCGGCCCCGCCGCTCTCCGGACCACCCTCTCTGAAGATATCCGGTCAGACGATAACCGATCCATCAGTCAACACAGCGAAGTTGACTCCGCTGGCGGTGCACACCTCGTTGCCGTTGTTGCGAGTCCTAAAAGGTCTCAACGATTTTTCGAATAACTGGATGGCAACCGTGATCGGCAATCTGGTTGGCGGGCCCGATGCAGTGGTTCGATTTCTGCAGACCGAAATCGGATTTAAGGAAGATGAGGTTCGTTTCGCGACTTCGTCCGGGCTCGGCGCAAATGCGATTTCCCCGCGCGGTACGATCACAATGTTGCGCAAGCTGATTGGGTATCTCGAAACCAAGGGGCTCCAACTGGAAGACATCCTTCCCATTGCCGGCGTCGACCGGGGGACCCTCGAGCGAAGATTCAACGACGCGTATCGAGGATCGGTCGTCGGGAAGACCGGGACGTTGAGCAGCGTAAGCGCGCTGGCAGGAGTGGCGCACACGCGACAGCGCGGCGCTCTGCTGTTCGTAATTTATAACCAGGGTGGTTCGGCTTACCGATTCCGCGCGGCTCAAGATGAGACAATTAAGAAAGTAATCACTCTGTACGGCGGACCGGCTCCCGTCCGATACGTGACTGCGAGCGGGGCTCGCATCACCGAAAGGAATTCTGAGCAAAGCGCCGGCTCGCGCAGTTCGTCCAATCCGAGGTGAATTAGATGTCAGGTATGGACTTGTCAAAGGAACAAAAAGCCCTGCTTGCGTGGAGCGCCGGCTTCCTGCTGCTGGCCGAGGTTGTCAAACGGTTCCGTATCGAAGGCCGAGCGGCGACGATCGTCGGTTTGATTGAGCTGCTCCTCGCAATCGCCACTGGCGTGGCTTTTGGATGGGCAACCACCGCCAATAACGAGTGATCGAAAAACACGGCTCGCCGTCCTTAGACTTTTGATCCAGGATCAGCGGCGAGCGCTAACTCTCACCAGACATCTCACAATCAATTTTGGATTGTGGGAATCCCAACAGCCTCTTCATTCTCCAACGAGGATTGCTTGAGACCTACCTTGAGAGCTCGAGCTTGCTTTTACTCAAGTGCCCAAACATAATTCCGTCGATTAGCGTATCGGAGCATTTGGGTAGCATCGAACGTCAGACACTAAACAGCCAAATCGTCGGTTCAGCCTCTATCAGGTCAGGATATGTCGGATATCTGGTACGTGTGGTTAATACTTGGCGTGTTGTTCATCATCGCCGAGATGTTCACCTCAGGGTTTGTGCTTCTGTGGTTCGGGATTGGCGCCCTGGTCGCCGCGTTGCTGGCGTTCACCGGGATCGTGGGTTTGCCTCTGCAGATCCTCGCATTCCTGGCCGTATCCGTTGCGTTGACGATTGCATCTCGAACCATATTTGAGCGTTTTTTGATGCGCGGTTCGCCGGGACGCGAGCTGAAAACCGGCGTCGACTCCTTGCCGGGCAAAATCGGGGTGGTCGTCGAGCCTTCAAAAGGCGTGTTACAGGAGGGGGCGGTTCGCGTGTTTGCCTCAACGTGGCGGGCGTTTCCGGTTGAAGGTGAGGAGCCGCTTGTCGAGGGTGAGCAGGTTGAGGTTGAACGAGTCGAGGGTGCGTCAGTATACGTCAGACGCGTTGAGGGTGAGCCGTCCTGGCGGCAGCAACGCAGATTAAGCCAGTGAATGTCCGGCAAACTTTAGTTTGTCGGCGCAATCGGTGGATCATTGAAATCGGGGACACCCGACAAACTAAAGATTGTCGGACAAAGGAGCAACGCCTGTGGACTTCGGACTCATTGTTTTCGCGTTTATTGCGCTGATGGTGCTCATCACCGCTCTGAAATCGTTTCGGGTTGTCGGTCAAGCCTCGGTGATGATCATCGAACGGCTCGGCAAGTTCCACAAGATGGCTGGCAGTGGGCTTAACATAATCCTGCCCTTTCTTGATAAACCGCGCTCGGCGTACTGGAGTGGAATACGGCCCGGCCTCTCGACGCTGGACCTGCGCGAGCAGCTTCTCGAGTTCCCGCCGCAACCAGTGATCACTCGTGATAACGTCACGGTTAACGTAGACTCGGTTCTCTACTATCAGATCACCGATCCGATCAAGTCGATGTACGAAGTAGCCGATCTAACCGGCTCGATCATGCAGCTCACCATCACCTCTATGCGTTCGATCATCGGCGATCTCGATCTGGACCACACTTTCTCTTCGCGAGACTTAATCAACAGCAAGCTGCGGATCGTCCTCGACGAAGCGACCGAACGATGGGGAGTGAAGGTGACTCGGGTTGAGGTGAGAAACATACACCCGCCCGAGGACGTCCGGGTGACTATGGAAAAGCAGATGACCGCCGAGCGTACTCGCCGCGCGTTGATCCTTCAGGCAGATGGTGAAAAACAGGCCGCGATCGCGCGAGCCGAAGGCGAGAAGCAAGCGGCAATCGCCCGGGCGGAAGGCGAGAAGGAAGCAGCGGTACTTCGAGCCGACGGTCAGGCTCAGGCTCGATTGCGTAACGCCGAAGCCGAAGCTCAAGCGATCAAGTTTATCTCCGAGGCAATCATCGCCGGACAGGGAAACCCGGCGCAGTATCTGCTGATGCAGCGGTACATAGAATCGCTGACCAACATGGCCACGAGCACCAACGCGAAGGTGGTCTTTATGCCGGTCGAGACTAGTTCGGTTCTTTCGTCCGTCGGCGCTCTGAAAGAAGTATTTGGCGAGATCGGCGGGCAAAAAGAGTCCGTAGACTACCGAGGTGAGCACGCGCTTCCGCCCGGACGTTCACAGCGATAAAGGTTCAGAAGGGACGGAAAGGAAACGGAGGGTCTGTTCGTCCCTTCTTCATCAGTCGGACACAGACTAGAGTCTATGCTACGCGCCTTCGGATTATCCTTCCTCGATGAAGTCGGTCCCCTCATCGCTTTCGAAAAACGCCTTGTACACAGCCCTCGCGTACTCGAGTTGATCGCGTGCAACAAGCAGACGCAATTGGCCCCCAAAAGCAAGATAGGGCATCAGCGACAGTGAGTGCATACCTTGAATCATGACGGCGACGTTGTTCTGTTCGAGTGTTTCCTTGATGAATAACGCCTCAGGGTTTGTCTGAGGACGGCACAGTTCGACGAACTCTATGTCTTTTTTCTTTTTCTCCTTGCCAGTCTGAGTTAGGCCAGACTGCTCATCGCTGATGCTGCTCGGAACCAACACACACCCACAGCTCAGGCAAAGACCGCTTTGAGTTTCAAACTCTCCGGCGCAGATTGGACATAGCATTAACATCGCCGTTGAATCCTAGCACATCTGAAAACTTGGTAGCATCCGCATAGCACACCGACCCGTCTTTGTTCTATATTCTCCCTTTCAAACTCCCAGTGGAAGCAGCTTGTCCCCCTTCATTGCGGAGGAGCGGGCTCTTAGGTACTGGTCGTACCCTGCTCGGCAGCTCGCAAAGGACATACTGGTGGAAACGTGTATCTTGACTCTCGGAGGCTAGCCATGATCACTCTAAAACGAGCCGCTGTCGTTCTTTCATTGCTCATGATCCTTTTCGGGTCGTTGCCGCTCGGAGCACTCGCCCAGGATCCGAAAAAGGAAGACGATAAAAAGGACGACAAGAAAAAGGAAGAGGAGCTGCCGCTCAAGACAGAAAAGAAGATTGAGTTCACCACTGATGAAGGAACCTGGATGTCGCTGGATGTCTCAAGCGACGCCAAGACCATCATCTTCGATCTGCTTGGCGATATTTATACGGTTCCTATCAGCGGTGGCGAAGCGAAGCGCATAGTTGGAGGGCTTTCCTTTGAGAGCCAGCCGAAGTTCTCACCCGACGGTAGAAAGATCGTGTTCGTAAGCGACCGAAGCGGCGCCGAGAATCTCTGGCTGTCCGATGTCGACGGCTCGAATCCAAAGCCGCTTACCAAGGGCCGGAACACCCAGTTCATATCGCCGAACTGGACCGCGGATGGCAACTACGTCATCGCATCAAAAGCCACCGAAGGCCTCGGGACATACTCATTGTGGATGTATCACAAGGATGGCGGCAACGGCATCCACGTTGGTGAACCCGAGCCGCCACCGCAGCAACCGGGCCAGGGACAACCTCAGCCGCCGCGCCGCAACAAGTACGGCGCCGTCGCTTCGCCTGACGGGCGATTCATCTACTACGCGCAGCGCAATGGAGCCTTTACCTACAACGCTCAGTTTCCGCTCTGGCAAATAGTGCGCTTTGACCGCGAGACCAGCGAAACGTCGACCATAACAAACGCCCAGGGCAGCGCTATGCGGCCGGTGTTATCACCTGACGGCAAGAAGCTTGTCTACGCCACTCGCTATGAATCAGGGACAGCGCTGCGCGTGCGTGATCTCGAAACCAGCGAAGAACGCTGGTTGATTAATCCGGTGACCCGCGATGATCAGGAATCCCGAGCGACTCGTGACACGATGCCCGGCTACGCTTTCATGCCGGATGGCAAATCGTTAATCGTTCCAATCAACGGAAAGATCCAGCAGGTCGAGATCGAAACCTCCAACGCCAGGGCTATACCTTTTAGCGCCAAGGTTGAAGCGGAGATCGCACCGCGTGTTTACTTTCAGCACCGCGTTGACGATGGCCCGACCTTGCGAGCGCGATTGATAAGATGGCCGGCGCTTTCTCCGGATGGGAAGCAAGTTGTATTCAGCACGCTAAATAGGATCTGGATAATGGATTTGCCTTCCGGAAAACCGCGACGGTTGACCGACTCTGCGGTTGGTGAGTTCATGCCTACCTGGTCGCCGGATGGCCGCTACGTCGCTTATGTTTCGTGGTCCCGCGAAGGCGGCCACATTCTTCGCGCAGCAGCAGACGGCAGCTCGAGGCCAGAGCAGCTAACGCGGCGCGCGGCCTACTATGCCAACCCGGTCTATACTCCTGACTCTCAGAAAATTGTCTTTGGATCGGGTGCAACCAGCGATCAATTATTCGCTGACCTCAGGGTGCATGACCCCGATGTTCTGCCTGACGCAACAATGGAACCGGCCGAAATAACGGGCATAGGTCAAAGCACCGGCGTGGATATCAGATGGATCCCGGCTGCAGGCGGGGACTCAACGCTGATCGGACCGGTTCAGGGCGGCCGCTCTCCACACTTCACCAGCGATTCAAATCGAGTCTACCTGACGACACAGGCTGGACTCAGTTCCCTTCGGCTCGATGGCCTTGATCGCAGAACCCATTTCAGGGTCACCGGCACCGGAACGGGACCGAATCCACCTGGCGCCGAGGACATAAAGCTCTCACCTGACGGCCAGCGAGCGTTCGTAAGCCTTCAAGGCAAACATTACCTGGTGAATGTTCCAAAAGCCGGCAAAGAAGTTGTAGCCATCAGCATAACTGGAACTGGCCCGTCGTCGGTTCCGGTCAAAAAGATGTCGCCGGAAGGCGGCGACTACCTTGCGTGGTCGCGCGATGGGAAGTCAGTGACGTGGTCGTGGGGCGCGAAGTTCTTCCGACAGGATGCCGGCGCGGACAAGCCCGAGATCAGCGACGTTATCGTTGAAGCTCCGCGAGCGCGTCCCAAGGGTACCGTGGTATTGAGCGGCGCTCGCATCATCACGATGAAAGGCGATGAGGTTATCGAGCGAGGGGATATCGTTATCACCGACAACCGCATCACCGCCGTGGGAGCCAAAGGACGAGTCCAGGTACCCGCCGGCGCAAAAGTGATCGATGTAACTGGAAAGACCATTATTCCTGGATTCGTGGATGTTCACGCCCACATGTGGCCGCCACGCGGTGTCAACCAGACGCAAGTTTGGCAGTACCTGGCAAACCTGGCTTACGGCGTGACGACAACTCGTGACCCTCAGAGCTCAACCACCGATGTCTTTGCTTATACCGATCTGGTTGAGACGGGCGACATTCTCGGTCCCCGAGTCTATTCGACAGGTCCCGGGGTCTTTGCTCAATCCGGGATAGACGACAAAGAAGCGGCGCGAAACTTTATCAAGCGCTACAAGGAGGCTTATCACACCACGACGCTCAAGCAATACGTCGTCGGCGATCGCATCGTGCGTCAGTGGGTAGCGATGGCTTGCAAAGAGTTCGGCATCACGTCGACCACAGAGGGCGCGCTGGACATGAAACTTGATCTAACTCAGATGGCGGATGGCTTCTCGGGTAATGAGCACGCGTTGCCGCTTCAGCCGCTTTACAAGGACGTCACCCAGTTCGTCGCCAAGACAGGAACGTTTTATACGCCAACAACCCTGGTGGCCTATGGAGCGCCGTGGTCTGAGAACTACTACTTCGAGACCTCAGACATCCACGGCGATGCGAAGATCCGCCGCTTCATTCCACACGAGCTGCTGGACACGATGGTCAAGCGCCGCGGGCAATGGTTTCTTCCAAGCGAGTATGGACACATTGGGCTCGCAAAAGCGTGTGCCGACATTGTTCACGCGGGCGGACGCGTTTGTCTTGGAGGTCATGGCCAGTTTCAGGGGCTGGGCTGTCACTGGGAGATCTGGAACCTGCAATCAGGCGGTTTGACTCCACACGAAGCTCTGCGCGCGGCAACGATGTTTGGCGCCGAAGGGATTGGCTTGCAGCGGGACATTGGCTCGCTCGAATCTGGTAAGCTCGCCGATCTCATCGTGCTCGATAAGAGCCCGCTTGCGGATATTAAGAACACGAATTCGATCCGTTGGGTAATGAAGAACGGCGAGCTGTTTGAGGGTGACACGCTAGACCAGATATGGCCGGCTCAAAAGAAGCTTGAGAAACAATATTGGTGGGATCGCGACCCGAGGTGAAGACCGAGGAATTGGAAAACCTGGGGAAATCGAAATTGAGAATTGAAGATCAGTGCGGCCGTTGATCCCTCAGTGTTCAGTCGTTCGCGAGAGCTTAGGGCATACGGGCTGACGAAGACCACCCGTTTCAGCGCTATGACCGCAACTCGGTGGCGATCGCCTTTGCGATTTCGCGAGCGAGTTCGATCTGATCGGGCCGCAACGAAATAGCGCCGACCACCGCATGGCCGCCGCCGTCATAGCGTTCGCAGATCGAAGCCAGGTTGTGGCGACGCGGTTCGGTGCTCCACGGATTGAATCCCACCGAGATCTTGGAGCGGCTTGATGACAAGCTGACTCCAACAGAATAAGCGCACTCGGGGAATAGATGGTACGGTATGAATTTGCTGTAACCCTCAGCATCGTGTTTACTAAGATCGAAGTAAACGACTCCCTTTTCGCAATGCGCCGTCTCTCGAATCAAATCGATCATCCTGAGGTGACGATCAAATAGGGGCTGAAACTCTGCCTGGACCACCGGATCCACGATGATTGCCGCAAGCGGCTGGGTCTGCATACTTTCGATGATTCGGCGCATAACCGCTTGGTCACGGCTGGCTTCAATTACCAGCATCAACTGCAAGGCCGGAGCTTTTAGCTCGACTCCCGTCTTTGCATCTTCGTACTGAGCCCCATCGATTATGTCGGCCCAGTAAATCAAATCGCTGAGACCGGTTTGATCGAACCCGTACCTGGCCGTGGCGGTGTCAGCGATAAACTTTGTGCAAGATTTGTAATTGGGGTCGTAGAATTTCGACGGCCACGTCCCGGAGCGAAAGTGAGTCTCGTCTTCGGGGGAGAGGAACGCGCTCTGGTGATGATCGAACCACCAGGTGAGCCTGGAGGAGGGGCTGTATTTGAAGTCGACGATCGCGTTCTCCTCGCCATCAAACAACTCTTCCTCGATCAACTTCTGACTCGGCTTGTGAGCGAGACCGGTATATGAGATCTCCGCGTCCTGTCGAATCTTTTCAGCAAAAAAGCGCGAAAACACAGCAGCTGATGCAAATCCATCGAAACAATGATCGTGATGCAGGATTCTAAGTTTCATTGAAGGACTGGTCTTTCTGTAAGCGGCGTAATTTAGCAGTTCACTGTAACATTTGCGAAGACGGATCGTGAAGTGAGTTATGAGTGTCTACCAGATACCATAAGAAAGACTCCGCTATGTTACAGGAGTTTTCACGTGGTAGACTCTTATCAGATTTTGATGGTTGCTTATCATGGCTGGGCAGACTCTAAAACAGGTTCTAAAGTCATACACGACCAAAGGAGAGTTGGGCGAAACGCTTGAAGGCGGGCGGGTCCGCTGTTACGCCTGCGGGCACCGATGTGTGATCTTACCGGGGCTGGACGGAGTTTGCCGAGTTCGCTACAACGAGGGCGGTGAACTGATGGTGCCCCGAGGGTACGCGGGCGCAATTCAGTGCGATCCGACCGAGAAGAAACCATTCTTTCACGCTTATCCCGGATCGCTAGCCCTCACGTTCGGGATGCTGGGCTGCGACTATCATTGCAGTTATTGTCAGAACTGGGTGACGTCGCAAGCGCTCCGCGATCCAAAGGCGGTTTCGCCTCCGCTCGAAGTGACTGCATCCGAAATGGTGGAAATCGCCCGTAGATCGCGAGCACGGCTTGTAGTCTCAAGCTACAACGAACCTCTGATAACCAGTGAGTGGGCAGTCGAGATCTTCAAACAAGCGAAGCCCGCCGGCTTTGTTTGCGGGTACGTTTCAAACGGCAATGCAACTCCCGAGGTGCTCGACTACATAAGACCGTGGGTCGATCTCTACAAAATTGATTTGAAGGGGTTCGACGATCGCAACTACAGACGACTCGGAGGTCTCCTGTCAAACGTGCTCGACACCATAAAGATGGTCCACGAGCGCGGATTCTGGCTCGAGATCGTCACCCTTCTTATTCCCGGCTTCAACGATTCCGACGATGAGATAAATGCGGCCGCCGAGTTTATTGCAAACGTCTCGCCTGATATTCCGTGGCACGTGACTGCTTTTCATCAAGATTACAAGATGAAAGAACCCGACAATACTTCAGTGGAAACTCTGATACGCGCGGCCGAGGCGGGTTACAACGCGGGTTTGAATTATGTTTACGCAGGCAACCTGCCAGGCCGGGTTGGCAAGTACGAACACACTTTTTGCCCCAAATGCAAAAGTGTGTTGATTGAACGGTACGGCTTTCGTGTGTTGGAGAATAGAATTAAGTCTGGGGAGTGCCCCGACTGTCGAACGACGATTCCGGGACGGTGGAACAACGCAGCGGTCATCTCGAACCCAAACCACCCTTACTCAGCGGTTACCTCGGCGGGCTGATTCCCTGCCCTATAAAACACCTGCACAATTGTGTTTCGTGTCTCTACCGCCAATGCATCCGTATTTCGTTTGACTGATGACGCGCCTCCGGCGTCAGCCACCAGCCGCTCGAGCAACTGATCCTGAAGCCGCCTGTAGGCTTGCACGTTACCGCCGGAGTTGAATACCGCAAACAGGAGCGGTCCGCTCGTTCTGGTGTACGCGATGCCGCACAGAGTGCTTACTCCTCTGTCCAAAGACACGAGCGTTCCGGTCTTAGCTATTACCGCGCCGCGGACATCCTCGCGAGTGAACCTTGTTCGTAAAGTTCCTGAATCAACACCGGCTACCGGCATTACGTCTTCGGGCTTGAGTGAATGCTCGGCAAGGACGTTGAGGAGGGCTCGAAGCAGTTTTAGCGTGGCTCTAGGCGTAATGCGATTGAAGTCCAGACCGGATGATCGGCCGACAAAAACCTCGCTATCACTCAACTTGAGCTCTGTCACCAGAAAACTCTGAATTGATTGCGGGCCGCCGACCGACGCCCCGACAACCTCCGCTACCGCGTTGCTGCTGTGTGCGTTTTGATAAAGCAGAATCGTCACCAGCGGCTCAGAGTAATGCGAAAGCAAAAGCGTTCCCGACTTCGATCCTGCGATCGTTTCGCCATCAATCTTGATCCCTGCGCGCTGGAGCGCCGCTCGAAGCTTTGTAGCTGAGGTCTCGAGCGAAAGATTCGACCGATAACCGTTTGCAAAGTAATAAAACAACCCGGCTATTCTCAGGGCGCCGCGCACTCGCGAGATGCCAAGCCGGGATAACTGGACTGCAACCTCCTGGGCGTCGTAGAGCGAGAACATCGGGTCGGCTCCACCATCGACCACCAGGTCCCCTTCAAGCGTATGGGTGGCAGCATCAATCGTTCCGTCTGCGAGAAGATTGGTGCGATAACGATAGTCCGGGCCGAACCTGGCAAGCGCTACCATCGACGTCGCCAGCTTCATAACAGAAGCAGGATTGAAGGTTACATCAGCATTGTGGGAAACAAGTGGTTGACCGTTCTCCAATGCCTCGATGAGCACACCCTGGTCATCGAGACTCTGACCCCTGGATTGAATCGTATTGACATAGTCCGAGAATGCCGGCAGTCGATCGCGCTCCGGCGCGCTCGAACTTCGGATAGCGGTGGTATCTGCCGCAGACCGCTGCTCTCGAACCTGAATCGGAACCAGTAGGATGACAAGCGGTAGGATGATGTATCTTTTCACTGGCCAGGACACCTTTCAAGAAAACCGTAGTGTAGGTCCTGCGCCCACTGAATAGATTATACAAACCTCCGGGTAGAATTCACAGGTATATTTAGCTCGAGTTCGGCTGCCTCGCCCTAATACCGAGCCAGCTCCAACGCTTTCTTAACGACATCCTCAACCTGCGGCAATACTTCTCGCTCGAGTATTTTAGAGAATGGAACCGCAGTGAACTCGGATCCGACACGCAGCACCGGTCCATCGAGACAATCAAAGCATTTTTCGGTGATCTGGGCTGCTATCTCCCCTCCAAGACCTCCAAACACTTTGTCCTCGTGCACTACAAGCGCCTTTGCAGTCTTTCGCACGGAGTTGATCACGGTGTCGATGTCGAGCGGGACCAAAGATCGCAAGTCGATGACTTCGGCCTCAATGTCGTGCTGGTCCTTTAGCTGAGTCGCGGCTCGCAAACACCAGTGCACCGTGGTGCCATAACTAATAATAGTCAGATCGGTGCCTTCGCGCCGAACTCGCGCCTTCCCGAAGGGAATCTCGTAGTCTTCTCCCGGGTGCGAGGCTTTGGCGAAGACCTGGTTGTAGAGATACTTGGGCTCAAGAAAAAACGTCATACCTCGGTTTCGCATCGCATGACGCAACAATCCAACCGCGTCATCTGCAAACGCCGGTGTCACCACTCGCAAACCAGGTAGCGTTGCGAAGGTGGATTCTAGGTTCTGAGAATGGTACAACCCGCCGTTGATATAGCCGCCTGACGCCAATCGAGCAACAATGTTCGGCACAAACTGCCCGTTTGAGCGATAGTAATCGTGGCTGGTGTCAACAATCTGCTCCATCGCCGGCCAGAGATAGTCCGCAAACTGCGCGGCCTCGATCACAACCCAGATGTCATCCCGAAAACGAGCGAAGCCGTTCGCAGTTCCAACGATATGATCCTCGGCTATCGGCGCGTTGAAAACACGACTGGGACCGAATTCCTGCTGCATCCCTTTTGTAACGTTGAAAACACCGCCCTTCTCCCTGGACGCAACATCCTGTCCCCATAGGAAAGTGTTTGGATTCCGGCGAAACTCCTCCTTGAGCGTTTGGTTGATGGCTTCGCGCAAAGTTATCTGCGGGCCGCCCTCAGCCGGGATCAACGCTTCGGGGGCCACTTTTGTCTCCTCGGGTAGAACGAACAGCGTGGCAGTCGCCGGATCGGGATCGGCTGCGGCCTCTGCTTTCTCAGCAGCCTCGGTGACCAGCGCTTTGTTCTCTTCCTCGATCGCCAGCAGTGTTAGCTCTTCTACATCCTCAACGTTGAGCAGATGCAGCTTCAGTCGCTCGTATGGATCGTAAGTACGCACCTCGGCGAGTTCTTCTTCGCTTCGATATAATTCGTGCCGGTCGGAATTCGAATGAGCGTTGATGCGCTCACAAAAGGCGTGCACCAGCACCGGCCCCTCGCCGCTGTGGACCATATCGGTTGCCCGGCTTATGGATTTCACCGAGTCGAATGGATTGGTGCCGTCACAGTTGATGATCGTCAGGTTTCGAAGCCCTCGAAAGTTCTCAGATACGATTGGATTTGCGGTTTGCTCGGAGACAGGCACCGAAATGCCGTAGCCGTTGTTTTGCACCACAAAAATCACCGGGACGCGCTCACGGCTTGCGCCGTTCAAGGCCTCAAAGACATAGCCTTCGGAGCAGGATGATTCGCCCTGACTTGAATACACGATCGAGTCCGCGTCGTAGTATTTGACGGCGCGGCCCAGCCCGGCTGCGTGCTGGGTGTGATTACCGGTTGCCGACGAGACGTTCCAAATCCCGATTGAAATCTTTGCAAAGTGATTGCTCATGTGCCGTCCGCCGGAAGCGACATCGTCCGCCTTCGACAAACCGTTAAGGATGATCTCGTATGGAGTGATTCCAGCCGCCAGGCACGTAAGCATGTCGCGGTAATACGGGAACAGGAAATCTTTGTTGGGGCGAAAAGCTGTTCCGATTGCGATTTGGATACCATCGTGTCCGGCGTGTGACGCGTGATACGACCATCCTTTCGCTTGCCTCAGATAGTTTCTGGCTTTGTCATCAAGCAATCTTCCCAGATGAATCAACCTGTACCACTCTAGTTGTTTCTCGATCTCGATCGTTCCTGGGGCGTCCGCCAAGGGCTTGTAAGCAATCTCTCCCACTTGTTCTGCGCTCATTTATCTCCTCTTGCTCGTCTTTCTCCTGTTGTCGCTCCGAAACTACTCGATCTCCGTCTTCTGCAATTGTTCGCACACGGCGAATGTTAGCTGGAGCGCCATTGTCAGGTATTTTGTTCTGATTACAACTTTTCAACATAGCAAAAAAAGAATGGCAGAACAACAGTAGTCAATGTGGAGTAGCGGGATTATAGCGTGTTGCGGACGTTGAGCGGGTGATTTAACAGCCCAGAGTTACCGCGTAACGATCACCGCACGATAGTTTGAGGATTTGGTAACAGCCTCATGGCCGCGTCACTCTCTCCTGCCTCTCGAGAGAGACGGAGATGACGGACAAATCACGCTATGAGAGGACAGCGTTATGGGATCGGAACGACTCCGACTTATGGGGGCTTCCTTGACATGGTAAAACACGATTTCGTAACATTTCAGCGCATTAGATATGGGGCTGTAGCTCAGTTGGCAGAGCGCGTGGCTCGCATTCACGAGGCCAGGGGTTCGAATCCCCTCAGCTCCATTACACTTATTTAGTGCGCAGTCTATAGAGTCCTGGGCACCTCCTTTCGCGATCTGATTCGCGTTGCGCGCCTACCAAAGGGACTGTGAGCTTGGCGCCTACTTCATCCCATCAAATCTTTTATTCCTCTTTCTTCTTGACTTCCTTTCATAGAACAAACGCCTGCACCGAAGCCGCGGAAAGGCGTTTCGTATGCATCCTTCAGTGTTACATGCGCGGCCCGGTGCAGGCCCTCCTTGTGACTTTGCAGTCATCGGGTTCAGTCCCCTTCTGACCATTTAAGCAAGTCGGCCTGCCGCCGGGACTGCAATCGCAGTTCAGGCGGCAGACTTTCCCGGCAAGACGAAGACCAACCGGATGAGGATTACTTCAGCCCTCTTCGGTCACCTGTGTTCCGGTCACCTCTGTTCCGGGCGCCTCCGTTCAGCATCCTGGTGGCGCTGTTTGCTCTCGCGAATCGCTTCAGGCTTATTCGCCCACGTGATGCTTCGCTCCTCTTCTTTGCCGAACGCTTCCGGGTTAAGATAGTGGCCTCGCTCTCGCTCGGACTTGGCCTCTTCGACCGGTATGCGGTTCTTGTTCGCCCAGGCGTCCTGGCGAATGCCGGTCACCTGCCACGAGACTTTCACTCCGGGCGCGCTGCTCTTAATAGTGAAGCGATTGTCTTTTACTTCTTCGGCGACGATGGCCTGAGCGAACTGGCCTATGACTGTGAGCTGATAGCGGAAATCACGGTTGAGTGCTTCGAAGTAGTCGGGGAGATCAACAACAGCAATGCCGTTGTGATCCGTTGTGATATTGCCGTCATAGATGTTCTTCATGTCGGGCGATTCGACGAACGAGTGTGAGAGGTACTTGTTTTCTGGATCGAGCGGATGGTCGATTTTGAAGGAGCCGCCAGACTTCGAAAGCGTGCCTAGGATCTGCACATTGCCACTAAAAAACCCGGCCAGCCCCCTCGCAGCGCCGTTAGCACCTATACCGCCTTCCGCGAATATCGCTGTGCCGCCGCTCTTGCCAGCCCCAAAGCCCAAACCGCCAATGGCCCTCACGCCAACTCCGCCCGAACTGTTTGGCAACTGTTGGAAATTGCCGTCTCCGCCGGTGGCATTTATGCCGTCACCGCCTAAGGCGCCGATGCCGCCAGTGGCATTCATGCCGTTTCCGCCCACGAGGCTGCCGGTGCCGCCTGTGGCGCTCGCGCCCTCTCCGCCGTCCACACCGTTCCCTCCAAGGGCTTCTAGGCCAATTCCGCCCACAAAACCATTGCTGCTGCCGCCACGGGCGGTCACTCCTCTGCCGCCGAAGCCAGTGCCGGTGTTGGCACCGATGCCCATAACTCCACTACCGCTTATGCCGCCGTTGCCCACAACACCAATGCCGGTTGTGGCGGTGTTGGTCGCCTGGATAACGCCGCGCACACCTAACTGACCATTCAGAATTAGCGGAACACTAAGACCAAGCGGGGAGGCCTGTGTGCCGTCGCCCTCGAGCGTTGCGTCACGAGAGACCGTCGCAAGCCCTGCCGTAGTCTGAAGAGTGCCATCGGGGAACTTTATCCCGCCCCCGCTCAACATCTCGATAACGCCATTTACCGTAAGCTGGGACGTGGGAAGCGTAATTCCTATGCCGATCTTGCCGCTGTCGCTTTCAGTGATGTTTGAATCGCCGAAAGATTTGGTCCCTGTAAACTTTACGATTCGCCCCGGTGTGTTGCCGGGCGCTGCTGCGGCGCCTGTCTGGCCGTTCGCTTTGGATGAGGCCGTCCGCTGTTGCTGACTCTGAGCAAGGGCAGAGGCCAGCAGTGACGCCGCCATCGTTGCTACTGAAATGATTTTGAGTATTTTATTCAAGATGCTTATCTCCCTATAAAGTTGCTGAACTTTCCGTCTTCACTCTAATATGCGCCGTCTAGATAAAAACTCCATCACGCGACTAAGACTCTTTTCAGTCGTAGAGGAGGAGCCTACATTGCTTACCGCCGCGAGCCGCTTTGCCGCCTTCCTGAATCGAGTACCCGTAGTCCGAGTCATTTAACTAAACAAGACTTGTTGCGGCTTACTACGGACGGCTTTCAGTTCGGAGGCTGGCTGTTATTGCCAGGAAAACTGACAGTAACCCTTACAGCAGACAGGCCAGCATCTGGCAGCACTCGACGAGGTACTGCGGACGTGAGCCCGTTGGTTTCTGTACGACGCGGGACGCCACAGGACACCACG
Source organism: Blastocatellia bacterium (assembly GCA_035649735.1). Classification (GTDB taxonomy): domain Bacteria; phylum Acidobacteriota; class Blastocatellia; order UBA7656; family UBA7656; genus Onstottus_A. The sequence continues at coordinate 39,207 of DASRIZ010000468.1, forward strand.
GACAACCCTCTTAGAACTCGTTCGAATCCCCTCAGCTCCACCAATCAACCTGAAACAGGCCGCTTCGGCGGCCTGTTTCACTTCATAACAATCAACTTTTTATCTGGTTGCAACTGCCGACTGCTGCTTGTCGTGTCCTACGTTTTTGTACTTCCAGCCTGGGCGACGAAAGGAGCCAACTCCATCAGCAATGCCATTCGGTCTACTACAGGCAATCTCTCGAGACTCGTATGCATTCTCTCAAACAGAGGCTGTCCGTTGGCCGCGGCACGCAGAAGCTCAAAAGCTGCAAAAGTCATCTCAGCATCCCCAAAGGGTGGTAAACGCTTCAAGGCCTGCTTTGAAGTCCTGACGGGATCATCGGCGATCGCGAGGAGATTCAGCGCGGGAGCGACACGGGTAAGAATCTCAAAGGCTCCCTTAGGGGTCGACGCATCGGCTGGACCAATGGGCTGAGTCCCGGTAATGGTTAGCAACCGCCTCAACACCAGCTCGCTCAAAGCCAGCACTCGCAATCTCTTGTCAGCCGTCAAATTCAGGATGTTCAAACGGAGCATCGGAGCTAAGGCGAGAAGGAGGTCGTCGATGTGATCTCGAGTCGCCGGTCTCAGGGAAACATCCAGATTCAATAGACCGCCTGCCGAAGCGACAAAAGCGTCCAGCTCGCCGGGCTCAGCTGTTGCGCTTCGCAATGTTTCAACAAATTGCTTTTGTCCAAGAGACTCGGAGCAGAAGTCACGGAATTCAGCTTCGACCGCCAGTTCGTCAGCAGCTTTAAGACCCGGCGGCACCTCCAACTTCCTCATACTATCGATATAGCTGGGATCCAGGTAAGGGCTCTGTCGAAGATGGGCCTCGATTCGAGCATGATCGCCTTCGACCTGACCGGGAGCTGCGCCGATCTCCAGTTTTAGGGGACAGAGGAAGTTGAGCCCAACCACGAATATCCGGCCCGCACGATAGTAGTTATTAAACGGGAAGACGCGGCAGGCGACGGGTTTGATCTCTTTGCCATGCCGGACTTCAACTCCGCATCTATTGTCCGCATCCAGAAAGTAGCACCTTCCACTAGGTGTAGCGAATTTGACGACATCGCCGCGCCGGCGAATAGCCGTTATCTCCATCGCTGGGTAGAGCTGAACCAGTTGCGCAATCTCATCTCTGAAGCTTCCATCAAATTCAGCGCTTCGATAGCAGCAAACCATAGTGCATTCGCGGCAAACATAGTGAAATACGCCGTCCGGGAATGCCATGTAGATCGGGACCTTGTCCCGTTTTTTGGTCTCAGACTTCATAATAATAATCCTAAAAGAGCCTCGCGAGCGTACTCATCCTCGACGTGCTGATTAGCTCGATAAAACAAAACCTAACAAATAGATAAAAGGGTGTACCGAACGTTGCTAAGACCTGAACGGTTCCCATGGCCTCGAAAATTCAACCAACACAACGATAGGAATGTTCGCGAATGTAGTCAATAGGAAGAATTGAGGAGAAAAGAATTCAACCTCCGTCACGGCCTCGCGTCCTCAGACACCACCGGCTTTAGCCGCGTGGCGCTTCAATTTCAACCTACGTCACGGCCTGGCGTCCCCGGACACCACCGGCTTCAGCCGTGTGGTGCTTCAATTTCAACCTACGCCTAGCCGCGCGACGACACCTCCCGGACACCACCGGCTTCAGCCGTGTGGTGCTTAATTCAACCTACGCCTGGCCGCGCGACGACACCTCGCGGACACCACCGACTTCAGCCGTGTGGTGCTTCAGTTTCAACCTACGTCACGGCCTCGCGTCCCCGGACACCACCGGCTTTAGCCACGCGCGTGGCTGTCACCTAGGTTGAAATTGAAGCACCACTCGGCTGAAGCCGGTGTCTGGGGACGCGCGCGACTGTGACCAGGTTGAAATTGAAACACCACGCGGCTGAAGCCGGTGGTGTCCGGGAGGTGTCATCGCGTGGCCAGGCGTAGGTTGAAATTTGAAGCACCACTCGGCTAAAGCCGGTGGTGTCGAGATCCAGGATTGCGTGCTGTAAACTGAAGCTGAAAACCACACGGCTGGGACCGCGAGCGGTAGCGAAACGCATCCATTGCGGTAGATCTCTCTCTATCGCTCGCGGTAACGACCAGCCATCACGTCTTGGGCTTACGGGAACATAGCTTTCACATTCCAGCCTGTATCAGCACTGAGCCCTGTTAGGCTTGAAGATCTTAATGTTAGCGCCGACTGCGATTCGAACGTCGCCGGGCACGGAGTTGGCGGTACAACGGGACCTCCATTGTTCAATCGGTCAAGACAGTTCTTCAGAGTCTCCTGTATGGACCGGTTCGGGTCGCCGGCGGGCGTGAAGCCATCCGCGGCCAACGCGGCATCAGCGGCACTAATCAGTTGAGCGACCGTTCCGTTGTAGCACAGCGCAAAGGACGTCGGATCCACAAAGCCGTGCGCTACATTGAGCTTCATCGCCGCCAACTGTGCGGATAGCATGTAGGCCATGTTGGTGGCGTTGGCGTTTTGCAGCCACGTCTTCAATTGTGCTGTGGTGTTTGGATTGAACGGCGTCCCGTCGGCACTTACAAGGTTGCAGGATCTCAGTTGAGCCAGGTCGCCAGAGGTAATCAATGCCTGGCCGTTTTTGTTTCCCCAGAAGCCGATGGTGCGTCCACCCGATGACGCAGTGCAGTAGTTGCCAAAACTTACAGCGCTGGTCGCGTTAGCCGCTACGGTCACATTTACGCTGCTCGGAGTAGAGTGGACCCAGTTGGTCTGATCCGGTGTTCCCTCGCTGACTGTGTAGGGGTTGAAAAGCACATTCAGGTTTGTCCACAACACACAGCCGTCAACGGTGAACTGGGTTGACTCATTCGGAATGGCGGAACCTAGCGGGCTGATCGTGATTGGCCAGCCGTTCAGGAGGGCCTCGCCCTGATTACGGACGCCGTTTGCATTCGAATCATAGAACTTACAGGCGGAGATAGCGCCCGTAGCCGCAACTCCGCACGGGGGAATAGGAAGTGGCTCGAACTCGAAGTCGTATGTGGTGTTCGTGCCGCCTACGCCAATAGTGAAGTTGTCAGCATTGCCCTCAAAGTTAGGCCACGCCCCTGCCCCCGGTCCGGACCGAATGCGTACTCCACCAAGGCACTGATCCGAGTTGGCAATCCTGGGGGTCTCGAAGCCCATCCCTGCGAGCGTTGTCAGGTAAGTGGAAAAGAGGGTCAGCGGGGGGCCGCCCAGTCCGCCATACTTGGCAGACCACCAGCCTCCATTCCTTGCGTCCCACGTTTGCCAGGTGTTCAGTGGCACAACGCCGCCGTTTTGGACCGGGATGATCTGGCCGGGAGGCGCAGTTACGTAGCCTCCCGTTTGATAGGCCGGTTCGAAAAACAGTCCGTCATCGGGGCTGCTGGCGGGATCAAAGTCACCGTCTCCATCCACATCGACGCTCAACAAAATGTAAGGAACCACAGAACTAGCGGGGTCGCGCGCTGTCACGTAGGTGCTGTATGTCATCGACGTTATATCGCTGAGCAACACCCCGTGGTAGTTCACATTGCGGAGCTCGGCAAAGGAATCGCCATCGCTTCCCGTGGTCATCTCAGCGCTGCCGGCGCCACGCGGCGGAGTACCCGGGCCAACCTCAAACCCCGCAGTGGCGGTGATCGTGCCTCCGCCCGCGTGCGCGGTTCGAAAAACCCACCCATCCATTTGTGAAGGCTTTACTACTACCGTACTATCCGCCACCATGACGGCCGGTCCAACAGAAACAAGGCCTCCCATTAAGAGAACTAACAACAAGCGTGTGAGGTTCTTTTTTCTCATGACATCTCCCACTTCTGAGAATTAGCGCTGGCGATTAAGTCGCGCAGCTTTTGTCAACAAATTGCGCCAAGATACCTTGGCAAGCTCCTTCGTCTACGCGAAGTCCTTTCTAAGATCTGACCACAATTGGCAACGCGAATCTCTTCCAATTGCGATCGATGATATAGATGGCTGATTGAGCCTGGTCTCAAAAACAGCGTCATCGAAGACGTCAGGACGCTAGGCTGAGGCCGAATTGAATCGCCCGACGGGCGCCGCGTTCTTCGGAGCCTCTGACGACTCTGTGGCGCAAGATACCGTAGACTTCTTAAAAGTGTCAAAACAATTCTAGGAGACAATTTTTAGAAACGTGAGGAAGGTTGCCCCATTTGGGTGAGGAGGTATGCCACGGTAGGAGTTTGGGGGCGGGTTAGAAAATAGGGCCGCCGGTGATGGCGGCCCTAAAGGCAGATTGTCGGATCTGTGGGAGTACCGACGCTTTCGCGAGACTCGAGGACTTAGTTTCCACCAACTACGGCGACGCCTGCGGAAGTCCCCACGTTTCCGACTTTGTCGAACGCCTTGACAACCAAAGTGTGCGCGCCCGGTGCTCTTCGTGCATTCCAGGTGTTGGTATAGGGTGCCCTCTTCGAGCTTGACTTCGATACGCCATCAACAAACAGCTCGACCTTGGCTATGTCAGTCCCAGTCACGTTTACTGTAACCGTTACGTTGCCTGACACTGTGGCGCCCGCCGACGGCGACGTAATCGCTACCGTCGGACCGCTGCTCGGAGGCGGCCCTGGGGGCGGCGGGTTGGCTGCGAGGGTTACTGCGTTGGCAGCATTGACTCTTCCAGTACCGAAATTTATATCCCATCCTGCGGTACCCAGGTCGTCGGTTGACTGCTTCACGACCTGTTGGATCTGATCTGAGGTGAGGCTGGGGTTGGCCGAGATCACCAGCGCGCAAACGCCAGCGACGACTGGGGTTGCAAATGAGGTTCCCTGCACTGATGCGTATCCGCCGCCAGCCGTAGTTGTGCGAATACTTACTCCCGGGGCCGAAAGGTCGATCTTGTTGCCCCGATTTGACCATGATGCCAGCGAGTCCGTAGTCGTCGTTGCACTTACGGTTAAGACGTCCGGGTTATCTTGAGAGGATGTATCGGAAATGCCGCCGTTGCCTGCCGCAACCACGATCACTCCCCCTCTACTCCTGAAATATTGTGCCGCGCTGCTGACGGTCAAACTACCTGTCGCCTCGTAGCTAATATTAGCCACGCGTGCGCCATGGTCAGCAGCCCACGTCAATCCAGCCGCTATTGTTGAATAGGAAGCGATGCCGCCAAGATCGCTGATACGAATCGGCATTATCTGGCAGCCCCAGGCCACCGAGGCAACACCCATGGTGTTATTGCTCGACGCAGCGGCCGTACCCGCTACCTGGGTCCCATGCCCAAAAACATCGCGTGTATCGCTGTTGTTGTCATAAGTGTTCCAGCCGGGAGTGATCTTAGATGCCAATTCCGGATGTGTTGCGTCTACACCGGTATCAAGGATCGCGATGATCACGCCCGAGTTGCCGGTTGTAGAGGACCACGCCGCAGGTGCGCTGATCTTTGGAAGGTGCCACTCACTCAAGTAATCAGGATCGTCTGGAAGCAAATCGCTTGGCGGTATGGCTCGATCAAGCTCCGCAAACTCGACCCCAGGTTGCTCACGCAGCGCCTCAACAACTGCGTCATCGTCGGTTCCTTCGGGCAACTCCATAACGCGGATACCGGTACCGAGAAGTTCTCGTTCCTGTCGTCCACCTCTTTCCGCTATTACCTGGGCAGCCTCATCTGCACTAGTTTCAGATCGAAACTTTACGAGGACTCTTCCCTGAACGGCGGGTCCATTGAATTTGAATAGTTCATTCGGCTGATCTGCCCTTATGATGGTGATTTCCGGGAAAGACATGGAAACCAGACCAACCATGGCAACTACTAAAGCGGTGCGCGAATACCAGGCTCTAACCCCTCTCATGGCTCAATCCTCCCACTTCGCTAAGTTTGTTTGCGTATGAAGTTCGGGGTGCCAGGAGGGGCATCGTGAGTTTGATTGATGTTTGTCAGCAGGGCTTACTGACGGAGGGCGGGCCTATCAATCGGCCTCCTGCGGTGCAACCGATGTGCCTCTGCCGCTGTCTGAGAAATTATTTTCATTAGATTCTTCGAATCTGCGATTGACTTACCGCAGCGGGGAATCGATTAGTAATTGTCAAACACGAGAGGTGACCGTCGATACTTTGGGCCTGTTTGGATGATGTTCCCTGGTGGAGCGGCCCGGATAGGTGCTTCTGTTTACAAACGCTACATCTTTGGCCAATGCTCACCCTACGCTCTGCTAAATCGAGCTCAAGAACGAAGATCCTAACTCGGTTGCGAAGGGATCTTTTACAGAATGACGCCGGCTCGAGGATTAATACCTAGTCTGGGTCAGCGACGTATACCTAGGCGGGGAATTGACTCTGCGTAATTATTAGATATACTCAGTGTTCATTCCGCTGCTGTATGGAAAGGAATGGCCGTACAGTTTCAACATCTCCTTAACGTTCATCCGGGTAGTTCATGCCCTGGGCTCAACTCTTGTTTAGCCCTTTACCCCGAACGACCACTGTTTCGGGCAGCGCTAACGATCGCTTTTATTTGTTTGAAAGTGATTGACTTGCGAAATTGTTTTACGTAGAATTAGGCCCGTTTCTCTAACCCTAAGAGGTTATAAAAACGGCAATTCTTTCTGGAAGGCACGCAGGATTGTTCATTTCGATAGAAGCGAGAAGGCCTACAGCAAGATTGTTCTCGGGCTTAGAAAACGTGGAAGCAGGAACTAACCCGAGGTAGTTTTTAAACTCGTCAAGCATTAGGAGGAAAGTATATGCAAGCCCCAAATCTCCGAGCCCCGGGAAGTGATCTTCACAATGGATCGTTATTGTCGAAGGCGCTCGGCCGACTAGGAAGTTGTCTTACTGCCAGTTCAGCCATCGCCTCAAGAGTCATTCTTGCGATCGCCTTGCTGGCCATTTTTGGTCAGACCGCAAAAGCGGATGTCGTGTTCCAAACCAGCGGCGGCGGTGTATTCCCGGGTGCGGGGAGCGGAGCAGTTGCTGGAGTAAACATCGCTTCAGGCACCAATTTTATTGTTGTCGGGGTGCACATTAGAGGTACGAGTGTCACTGATTGTGCGGAAGTTGCTAGTGTAACCTATAGTTTTGGGGCAAATCCCCCCCTGAACTTTTCGCCAATAGAAAGAGAGACTTTCGTCGATCCTGGAGTCGTCAATCCTCAGAAGCGGGCGGTCCGTACGGAGATGTGGGGACTCGTAAACCCTTATATCGGCAACGGTGGGACAATAACAGTGACGCTAGCGGCTGGCGCAGGCAATCCGGCTCGATTTTTGGTAGGATACACCACGTATTCGGGTGTGAATCCATCGCATCCTATCCGCAACGCATGCAAAGCAGAGGGAAAGGACCTTGTTGCGACACTAAACTTCGGCACCCAAGCTGGCGATCTAGTTCTTGACGCGCTCTCGACGGACGACACTGCGGCACCGGAACCAGTAACAGGGCAAATATTAAGGTACGATTTACAGTCCGCATTTGGCGCTAATGGGATAAAAGGGCGAGCTGGTACGAAAATAGCCAGCTCCGACGGATGCACACCTAGTTGTCCATTGGTGATTGGGGTCCCCCAATGTACCCAACTTAGTTATGACCTGGGGGGCCTGACGCCATTCGTCATAATTGCTGTGTCTCTTGAGAACGCCTTAGCCCCATCTGCTGTTGAGTTTGAATCATTTTCAGCTACGCAGTACAAGAGCGGCGACGTTGTCCTCGAATGGAATACCGGCGCCGAAATAAACAGCCTCGGATTCAAAATCTACAAAGACGAGAATGGCGTACGCACTCGCGTAACACCTGATATGATCGCTGGTTCCGCGCTGCAGATCGGAGCCGACACGATGCTGAGAGCGGGTCGCTCGTACTTGTGGGCAGATAAGACCGCCAAACGAAGTGATGTTCAGTATTGGATTGAGGAAATCGATCTGAACGGCAAGAGCAATTGGCACGGTCCGGTCGCTGCCGAGCGCTCGAACGGCAATCAGCCAAAGAGGGGTAATGCAAAGCTCCTGAGCGCGATTCTTGCGAGCCAGGGATCGAGCGGTAGCTCGTCAATGGGTCCGATCGCACGAACGGCCAGCATCCCCACCTCCGGAACGTTCTCGACGGCGGCCATGCAAATCCTCGCTAATGTCGGTTCCCAAAACGCGGCCAAGATTCAGGTTAAACAAGAAGGATGGTATCGCATCAGCCAGGCACAACTGGTCGGGGCGGGGATTAGTGCAAATGTCGATCCCACCAAACTTCAACTGTTTGTGGATGGTCAGGAAATCCCGATGATCGTCAACGGGGAGAAAGACCGCAAGTTCGAATCCTCAGATTCGATAGAGTTTTACGGTCTTGGTCTGGATACGACCTACACCGACTCTCGCGTGTATTGGGTTGTCGCGGGAACGCAGGCAGGCAAACGGGTTGGCTCTGCATCCAGTCGCGGCGGAGCCGGAATCGCCGGCACCTTCCCGTACACGGTCGAGCGTAAGGACAGAATCTATTATCTGGGCGCCGTGCGAAACCTGGACGCCGAGAACTTCTTCGGCGAGTTGGTGATAAATCAACCGACCGATCAAGTTTTGACGCTTCAAAATGTCGCTCAAACCGATGGAACTGCCTCGATTGAAATTACGATGCAAGCCGTATCGAAAGTCGCACATAACGTGGCGGTTTCCCTCAACGACATGCCGATAGGCAACATTTTGTTCGACGGCTTTACGCTGGGTACTTTCAACGCCGTGGTGCCGCAGTCCTTATTGAGAGAGGGCGCCAACGTCGTCAGGCTCATTGCCCAAAACGGACTAGCCGACTATAGCTTTGTCGGTCACATCCGAGTGACCTACGCACATACTTACAAGGCCGACAACAATGTCCTGCGTTTTAGCGCGCCGGGCGCACAGCAGGTAACAATTGATGGTTTCACAAGCGGAGACGTTCGCCTGGTGGATATCACTGATGCCGGAGCGGTTCAAGAGGTAAGAGGATCCGTGAAGTCGCAGGGCGGAGTTTCCTCGATTACCGTAACCGTACCCGGAGCAGGCGAGAGACTTTTGCTCGCGTTTACCGATGGTCAAGCAAAGAACGCGGCTGGAATTTCGCAGAATCAACCGTCTAACTGGCGGAGTACCAACCAGGGTGCAGATCTGATAATGATTACCCGGGGTGATTTAGCTGCCAGCCTCGGTTCGCTCAAGTCCCTCCGGCAAAGCCAGGGGTTGGCTGTAGCCACAGTCGATATCCAGGATATCTACGACGAGTTTGGTTTCGGTCATAAGACCCCTTACGCCGTTAAGGACTTCCTGGCGTACGCTAAGACAAGCTGGAAGAAAGCACCACAATTCGTTCTTCTGGCAGGAGGCGCCTCTTTTGATCCGAGAAACTATCTAGGTTTGGGTGACTACGATGTCGTGCCCACCAAGATGGTTGATACCCAGGTCAACGAGACGGCTAGCGACGACTGGTTTGCCGATTTCAGCGGAAGAGGGCTTCCAGAGTTGGCAATTGGACGACTGCCCGGTCGTAGCGCTGCAGAGCTGGCTGGGATGGTCTCCAAGGTCGTCAGCTACGATAGCTCGACTCCTTCGGAAACGGCTTTACTTGTGTCAGATCGAAACGACGGCTTTGATTACGAAGCGGCAACGGCAACGATACGATCTCTTCTGCCCGAAACACTTAGAATTGAGGAGATCAATCGCAGCCAGCTCGATGACGGCACTGCGCGAGCTCAACTGTTGGCGGGTATTAACCAGGGCCAAAAGCTGATTAACTACGCAGGACACGGTTCGTATTCGGTTTGGAGGGGCAACATCCTGACGACTAGTGATGCAGGCAGCTTCGAGAACGCATCCAGCCTTTCGCTATTCGTCTCGATGACCTGTCAGAATGGTTTCTTTGTCGACCCGAGGACGCCGAGTCTGGCCGAAGCACTGTTGAAGGGGAACGGTGGAGCCGTAGCCGTTTGGGCATCCTCCGGAATGACGTCGCCAAATAACCAGGCGACGATGAATCAAGAAGTGATTCGCCAGCTCTTCAGCGGTGGAACAATAGGTCAGGCGATGGCAAGGGCGAAAGCGTCGATGCCAGACTTTGACGTTCGCCAGACATGGATTCTGTTTGGTGACCCATCAGCTCGAATCCGATGAAGCAATCTGTATCTAGCTGTTAGAACAATTCAGGGCTGAGGACTTAATTAGTCCTCAGCCCTTTTTTGATTGACTCAAGTGATTAGCATCATTAAGATAGACGCTGTTGGAAATGTAGTTAGTCCCCGCTGCGCTGTGGCGCTCTAGCGGCAGGAAATCCACTTAAAGCGGAACGCAACAATCAGCAGTACGTCATAACGCTGCGATGTGTGATCCGATAGATCCCCCAACCAGTGAGAGCTTCTCATAAGAGAGGTTCAATTTCATTGAGAAGGAATCGGAGGTAGGTTTTGAGTTTGGATATCGAGCTTCCTAGACCTAGTTGGAAGTCCACCTGAATGGACAAGATAGACCGTCTAGGATGGACGGCCGGGTTCGCATTTAGATCATACGGCGTGCGGGTAGGGGTCCGAGTAAATGATGCTGATGTTTTGGAGCGCCTGCGAAGTCATCTTCCTCCCGGCTGGACGCCCGCTAAATCGCCGGTGGTGCAGCATATTTATTCAGTGTTTATCGGGCGAAGGTCGGGACCAAACATTCGTGGTTACAACCTCGCATATCGCAACATAGGCAGGCTCGCCCGTACCCTGGACCTTGAGCAGTTATTCGATGCATTTGAGGCGGACTTACATTTGAACGTTGCGGAATCGGCGCAAAGAAGGGTCTTTATTCACGCTGGTGTTGTCGGTTGGAAGGGCAGGGCGATTCTGATACCAGGCCGCAGTCTAAGTGGCAAAACCACGCTGGTAACTGAGTTGTTAAAGGCGGGCGCATCGTTCTATTCGGATGAGTATGCAGTTTTGGATTCGCAAGGAAGGGTGCATCCCTACCCGCGACCGCTGGCAATTCGCGAGTCGGGCTCAGTCAAGCAGACAAGGCGAACGCCCGAAGCGCTGGGTGCAACCGTAGGAGCACGGCCGTTGCCTGTGGGACTGGTTGTGGTAAGCAACTACAAGGACGGGGCGAGGTGGAGGCCGCGGGCAGTATCGCCGGGGTTAGGCGCGCTGGCTTTGTTGGACAACACCGTATCGATTCGCCGAGAACCCAACAAAGCGCTTTCGGCCCTGACGCAAGCAGTTTCTAGCGCGCCGATTCTGAGTGGGGTGCGCGGAGAGGCGACAGAAACCGTGGATATGATACTCAGCAGGTGCAACCTCTAGCTGTTACGCCTTCTATATGAACAAATATGTTGACAAGGTGGACGCTTACATAGTACAACCCAATGAGTTAACGCTCACTCGCGCATTACTAAGAGTGTAGGCAGACGAGAAAAAAATAGGAGTTTCCATGTCAAGGAAAAATAAGTATCTCGCATTGCCCCACGCCCGGGAAGAGGGACTGGTAGTTGAGGAGCTGCCAGATGAGCTGCTCGTATACGATCTCGAGCGGCACAAAGCGCACTGCCTAAACACTACAGCCGCTTTAGTGTGGAAGCACTGCGATGGCGTTACCCCGACACCGGACATTGCCTTGATCCTCAGAGATGAACTAAACACCCCGGTTGATGAGGAGGTTGTCTGGTTTTCTCTGGAGAAACTGAGTCGAGCCCACTTGCTCCGGGAGCCGATACAACGTCCTGGAGGAAATGCCGGGTTGTCACGACGAGAGCTGATTCGCAAGGCCGGAATTGCAGCAGCGGTCGCGGTACCGTTGGTCACTACGATTTTGGCGCCCACAGCATTTGCTTCTTTGAGCTGCGGTCAGTTTAGCTGTCTTCCAAACCGACCGCCTGCAGAAACGTGTCCGACCGGAAGCGGTTGTCAATGTGTTTCCGGTCCTTCAGGACCTTGCACCGCCTCAGGTACGTGAAAGGTACAGCAAGTAATTATGGCCAGCTTATCGGGTTCATATTGGCCAGGTTCTGGTGTGACTCACGCCCACCGGTTGAACTAAGCGACGAAGAATTGACTAGTCTAACCCCGCTCCTGATCAAAACAGGAGCGGGTGCGCTGGGCTGGTGGCAAATACGTGATTCCGTCCCTTCCTCACACCCTTCTGCTTCTGAGCTTCATCAGTCGTATCGCTTTCACACCATACAGGCTGCCGTCCGTCTGGACAGAATAAAGCGACTTTTTCGACACCTTCGCACCGCGGACCTCGATGCGTTACTTGTGAAAGGGTGGGCGGTGGCGCGACTCTACCCGCAACCCGGACTCCGACCCTACATTGATTTAGACCTCGTCCTCAGACCCGAGGACTTCCCGGTGTGGAAGGAGCTACAGGCTCATCTCTCAGACGGAGACTACCTGATTGATCCTCATCGCGGATTCGACAAACTAGACGATCTCAGTACTGACGAGCTGTACGGCCGCTCGAAGCTTGTAAACGTTGATGACGTTCAAATCCGTGTTCTATGTGATGAGGACCATCTCCGCGTGATCTGTCTTCATATGCTCCGACACGGCGCACTACGGCCGCTGTGGCTCTGCGATATCGCTGCCTTGCTGGCCTCACGATCTGAAGACTTCGATTGGGATCGTTGTCTCGGTAAAAACCGCCGCCGGTCAGATTGGATCGCGTGCAGTATCGGCCTGGCCCACCAACTGCTCGGAGTCGACGTTACCGGCACCCCAGTAGAAAGAAGAGCTCGAAACTTGCCGAAGTGGCTGGTTCCAGCAATCTTGAAGCAGTGGGAGGCGCCGTATCCGCCGTGGCGATATCACGAGCCTATGGAGATTTACCTGCGCAAACCAATGGGCTTGTTCAGAGGGCTCAAGAATCGGTGGCCGAACCCTATTGAAGCTACTTCGAGCGTCAACGGTCCATTTAATGAATGGCCACGGCTGCCTTTTCAGATCGGAAACTGCATTTTGAGGGCGACCAAGTTCATTGTTGATCTCTCGAAAACGCCGGCGCAGTAACAGTGAGGTGATCAGATCGTCGGCACGCCGTCAGTGATTTTGGACAAACGCTCGCTCGCTGAGCTATCTTCTCCTTTCCTAATAAGGACTCGAGGAGCAAGTTATGATGAAGTTCTATCAGGATCTTGGTTCACTAGTGGAAGCGCGCTGGCAGGACGTGAACTACGAGGAAGAAGCGTTTCCCGCGATAGCCGCCCGGGCGCTAGCTGAAACTGATCCCAACCGTCAGCAGGATCCCTGGGAAATCATTCGCTGGCTATACACAACACAGGAATTACCTAAGCAAAGGGACGTTGACGGCCACTTTGGTAATCCACCAATAACTTTATACTGCAGTGACAGATTTCACATCGATATCTACTACTGGCTCGACGGGACCACCGGCATTCACCAACACGCATTTTCCGGGGCTTTTCAAGTCTTTCTTGGTTCGAGCGTCCATAGCCAATTCAGCTTTGAAGAAGAGCGACGCATCAGCTCTCACTTTTCTATCGGCCAGGTTTGCGTGAATAGCGCGGAACTTCTCATGGAAGGGGACATCCGAATGATAGTTCCTGGCCGTAAGTTTATCCATTCCTTATTCCATCTCGACCGACCTTCGGCAACCATTACAATCAAGACGTACCTAACTCCTACTGCCCTTCCCCAATACGAGTACCTGAAGCCCTATATCGCTCGGGATGCCTTTTTTAGGGACGAATCTCGCATCAAGAAGGTTCAAACCGTGTCGCTCCTCTTAGGAATGAACCATCCCGAAGCCGACTCCTTCATCGGCGATTTGCTATCATCTTCAGACTTCGAGACGGCATTCCTAACACTTCGGCAAGCCCACGAGTGTCTCACTGATAATGCGATGCAAAACTTTTTTCAGCTTGACACAGGCCGACAGCGATTTGAGCGTCTCCTGGAGAGAGCTCGCAGTAACCATGGCGATCTCGTAGATCTTATACCGCCGGTTCTGCGGGAAAATAATAGACAGCAAGATATAAAAAGACGCAGAACATACATGACCACAAACGAGCATCGGTTCTTTCTCGCACTTTTATTAAACGCGCCTCACAGAATGAGCGTGATTGAGTTAGTAAAGCGACGGTTTGAGGACCGAGACCCAGTCGATACCATTGCCGATTGGGTTATGGAGCTCTCCAGTACGAAGCTGCTCGGATCTCGGGAACCCAATGTCCTGGGAGTACCTGATTTTGACGAGGAGCACCTGTTCGTTGTTCGGCGGTTGCTCGAGGGGCTCTCGCGCGAACAGTCGAAGGAAGCGTTTAGGAAAGAGTACTGCTTCGATCAGGAAGGTGATCTGGAGAGTGAGTTCGAATCTGTGTTCAATTCACTTCAAAGTTCGACACTGCTGAGTTCCTTACTGTTTGAATCCCCGAATGGCAAGCACAATGCGCGCTAAGAACTACTGTTTCATGACCGCCGTTTCGCGATTGACTTCGCGGGCGGCGACGCATAGACTCTCTCGACGTTCTGATTGATAAGTTTCCCTAGCCCCCTCTTTTTTTGTTCCGACGTTCCTACACAAACAGCCAACATGGCCACACACATCGGCAACGAATCCTGTGTCAGAGGAGCAACGACCGACCAGCTAAGTCTGCTTTCTGATGTCGCCGGGCACCGACCCTGCCGATGGAGCGACCACTGACTTGCCTAAACCACTGCTCCAAGGTTGAAGTGCCTCCACCGACCCTGCGTCGGTGGAGCAACGACTGACAAGCTAAGGCGCGCCGCGCTACGCTACTGCCTCCACCGACCCTGCGTCGGTGGAGCAACGACTGACCAGCTAAGACCACTCTTCCACGCCGGCGTGCCTACACCTCGTGGGTGGCTACCCGGCGCTAACCCGCGCAGCCCTCCACCGACCCCGCGTCGGTGGATGGCACGACTGAGTGGCTCCACGACGACGACGGCGAGTAGTCCTCCACCTCTGTAGCTAAGCAATCGTTGCCTCCACCGACGCGGGGTCGGTGGAGGGCCGGCGGTAGGTGGCGCGCTTGTAGCTACTCAGTCGCTCCTCCACCGACGCGGGGTCGGTGGCGCAACCGGAATGTTACGTCGGATGGCTCCCAAGTCATACTCCCCAAATGTTCCGACATAATAGCTCTCACAAAACACCGGCTGCATTTGGTGAGCGAAAGCCAGGTTGTTCATATAACCCAATGCAACTTCCTCTGGCGACTCCTTGTATCCGCACCCCAACGTAGCGTGCAAGTGGTCGGGTAGCAAAGCCAAACGTGACACTCGATGTCCCTTTTCAGAGCCGCTTTTAAGAACATATCTCGGCTGACTGTAAGATAGTCTTCCCGAATCTCTCTCCACCTGGACTCATGGACTAGTACCAGGTGTAGTCCGTAGACATAACGTCCATGGGAGCTGAACTGGACAGCCGACGGATCAACGTCCGGAAAAACCAGCTGAAACTGCTTGAACCTTGTCTGAACCTGCTTGTCCGCGAAGCCGTGGTGACCGAGTTGCGAAGCAACGTAGGACTCGACAGTCCCTCGACGCGCTTCGCCTACCGACTGGAGAGAAAAGTTCCGGCGGAAAGCATTAGGCACGGAGGCTTTCAGAGATGTTGGAGCCGACCCTTGACTGATTTGACGATCAGCGGTGGGGACACTTGCGGTTGGGTGCTTAGCAGGAATAGCGACACCCGAGGCACCTGAACGTGACACTCAAGTAAGCGCACACCATCGTTCTCGACAGCTGCGCCGAGATCAGCCTTCCAGGTTTCTGCCGGTGGCAGATCGACCACGGAGAATAATGCTAGCGACCACCTCAGCTGGTAGGCCGCTTTGCAATTAGCGCTGGTGTACAAAGGATTCATAATATTGCTCCTGTTGCTTGCGGTGGAGTGTGTTCGTTTTGCCCAGGAGTGGAAGCCGTCAGCTGCTGCCCCACCGAGACACGGTCTAGTGCTTTGCCCAGGAGTGTAGCTGCCAGTCGTTGCTCCACCGACCCAGGGTCGGTGGAGGCAGTAGGTAGCACAGGGAGCCTTAGCTAGTCAGTCGTTGCTCCACCGACCCAGGGTCGGTGGAGGCAGTAGCGTAGCACAGGGAGCCTTAGCTAGTCAGTCATTGCTCCACCGACGCGGGGTCGGTGGAGGCAGTGGCGTAGCGCAACGGGCCTTAGCTAGTCAGCCACGGCTCCACCGACGCAGGGTCGGTGGAGGCAGTTCCGCCTAGCATCCTTTTTTGAGCTCAACCGGCTCCTTCTGAGAATCCGCGTCGGCCAATCCGATCATCACCCATACATGTCGAAAGTCTTCCACATCCTGCGCCAGCGCGTCTAAAGCCAGGCCGGCGACACCGCTCCATATCGCCGTATTGGTCGGCCGCCGGCGTGATCGCCACAACGCCGCGCACAAGTACGCGAAAGCTATCAATGCCGGAAGACCCAGAGTCGCGGCAATATTGAGCGGAGTCAGATGTGCATCAAACGGAATTCCAAGATAACGACCCGGGCGCATGTTTAAACCGCATCCAAAAACCGGATTATTAACAAGAGTCTGAAGCGAAGATGTTAGACTCAACCAGCGACTCGTGTCTTTGGTGACCTCAAATCGGGCGCTGAGAGGACTGCTGGGATCGAATTCAAGGTTCCATATGCTGAGAGTTACAATAATGAGGACAGATAGAACCGCGAATAAACCGGTGGCAACGCGCTTGAATCGTGTGTTTGCCGCCCGAATCGCCGCTGCAAGCCCAAAGGCAAGGATCCCCCGAGAAAACGTCAGCAAAACTGCAATCCATAACGCACCCATCGTCGCCCGCCGCAGCCAGACCGGCAACTGCGCACCTCGACAACTGACGATCGCACCAGCAAAGACACAATAGCTCGCGAGTAGATTCGGTTGGTAAAACCCCGCTTGAGCGCGTGCATAATGTGTTGAGGGAACAAGATCGCCATAAGTGCCAATAAGCCGTGTTTCGATCCCCGCATAAAAAAGCAATATGCCTGCAATCCCGGCAGCGGCCGTTACCAGCGAGGTTATCGCAATCACCCGTCCTACCGCGGACAAATCCGCAGGTCGCCGAGCAACATCCGATGTTATCAACGCGAACACGCACAACTCACTAATACCCAGGAGTTTGGCGCCGCCGGAACGCCAGTCGGCCGACATTACCAGGAACGACAAGGCAGCAAACGCAAAGTACAGACATACAGCGATGTGTGTCGGCCGAAGCGTCGGTCGCTCGCGTGCACGGAACTTCTCAACGATCCAGGCAACCGCGGCAGCTGCCAAAACCAAATCACTCCATTGAGCGTGTTGGTGCAGCCAGGGAAATGGCGGAAACCAGCTCCATGGCAAAAGCCCGAGCGCAAGCAGGTATAACGACAGCGGTATCCGAGACCGCAGTCTTTGAGACCGTGGATTGGTTAAAGCGCCGCTCACGTGATTACCAGCCTGAAGGGCTGATCAGGGTGGGATTTAAGTCTGCGAATGTTCGAGAGAGAGGACGGCAGGCCTTTTCTTGTTTAAAGGTCCAGAAGGTATTGAGGGAGGAAACGCGCCACCAGTGGGCGCACACGCAGGTTAGGTTAATGCTGTCTCTGAGAAGGGCCAAAACGAACTTCGATGGGTCAGAACCTAAAGTGAACCGGTCTTGGCTACGGCCGCAATTGACTCATTATCGGTGGTGTATCATCATCACCGATAGCATCGATAATAAAGGGTATGGCTAGCGCACTTAGGAACAACAGATAGAGGGGATGATCCTCAATGCAGTAAACCTTGAACACTGTGTCGCCAGTCGCCGTCACTTCGATGGCGTTATCAAATTCCTCATGGTCACCCGTCTTGACGATTTTCTCTTTGTTTTGACCATATTTCACCAGCGCTTCGCCTCGGAAGACTCTAACGTCAACTTCTCTGCGCTCTGACAACACACCAACATCGCTTACGTTGGCGATCTTCAACCTGCCCGAAACACCAGCAGGCAATGTAAACGTGACGCCTTGACCGCACTTGTCCAGCGAAGCATCTATTGAATTGGGCGTCATCGACAAAGTTATCGCCGTGATCGGGTCGAGATCGACTCGACCAACCGGCCCCATTTCGATGGTGGCGTGGGCTCCAGTCCTCGTGTGTATCGAACTCCCGCTTAGAACTGTCGCCCCAGTTTGGGCCTGGTTGCCGTTTAATATCACGTCCCCTTTTACTGTTAGGTTACCAGTAGGCGCCTGAAGTGCCGGAAGACTTTCTTCACTCGGATCGGACACTTTATCGCTCAACACGGAAGCCAGTGAGCTAAACGAGAAAACCGATGCGATCAACAGCGATAGGGCCAGGCTAAGGATACCTTTGAAGTTCATTTTGGGTGTTTTCACATTGCCTCCATGCTCTCTCGTATGGGCGTCACTGCACTTCCGAAGCGCACTCGCCTTTCGCATTCCAAGGCGATTGGCCCTTAGAATACGAGATGTTAGGTTGAATGTCAACAATGATTTGCGTCCAAAACAGCGCCCTTCCCCACTCAGGGTAGTCCGCACCGTGACCCTCACTCGAGACGTATACTCATCTTCTTGAAGGACACGCCAAAACGTCGAAGATAATCCAGCCGGGTCTCGGGGACTTTCACGCTGGAAACGAGGATTTCTGTGATCCCATGGGTCCGGATGAGATCAGGCACCTGGCTGCTGGCGAAGATTCGGTAGCCATGCATCACCTTCCCAGCTTTGCGTTGATCGTCATCCACAAAACCTATCGGTACGTAGCGGTAATCTGGATTCTTCGAAAGCTCCTTTATAAGGAGTTCTCCTCCATCTCCGGCACCATAAATCAGTATTGGCTGTGCATCCGGATGATGTTCCCCGTTCGGTTCGATCATCTCGCGTAACAGGCGGAATGAGAGCCGGCTCGCGCCCGCAATTACCAGTATAAGCAGCCCGTTGACTAGAAAGACTCCGCGCGAAGGCCCCTTAAACCAGTAAACCAAAAAGACAACCAGCATGCTCAAAGCGGCGCCAGCAAGCGCCGATCTTGCGATGACAATAAGATCCTTAATCCCGGCGTAGCGCCAAAGGCCACGATAGACGCCGCCAACCAGGAAGACAGCCATCTCTACGATGATCACCAGAGGCAGGGTCCTCATAAAGATTGAGAGCTGCTCGCTCGGAAGACGCCCATCCCAACGGATAACGTAGGCGCCATAATAGGCAAGGGTCACCAGCACGACGTCAAGAAGTACCTCGAAAATCCGACGTTTGTACGAGAACCCCGCAATAGCATTGATTATGCGCAAGCCTGCAGGCTGCTCCCCTTCCTCGTAGATTCTTACCTTACCCAGGTAGAGACCGAGAAACAGGACCACCAGCGCGAAGGCGGGAACTATCGTAAGCGCCCAAGGGGTTTCCACCAACCGCACCATCAACGCCAGAATTCCGGAGACCGCCGCAAAAACGTACAACAACAACACAGCCCGTCGCTCTGGAACACCCAGGGCAACAAGGCGATGTGAACTGTGATCGCGACCCCCTTGAGACACCTTGCGACCCGATAGCTTTCGAGTGACCGTCACCATGCACGTGTCAAATATGGGTATCATCAGGATGAGAAGCGGAGACAACAGCACCGACGTAAGATTTCGAACGCGTCCTGTGCCGCTTAGCAGCGCTATGCTGCTTAGCATAAACCCCAGGAACATTGAGCCGCTGTCGCCCATGAAGATCGAGGCTGGATTGAAATTGAAGATTAGAAATCCGAGCGTAGCGGCGCCAAGCATCGCTGGAAGCTGAGCTTCCAGGACCTGTCCATTGAGCAAAAACGTGATCGTCAGGAACGCGCACGCGATCACGGTCACGCCGCCCGCAAGCCCATCCATATTATCAAGCAGGTTTATTGCGTTCGTGATACCAACCAGCCAAAAGATCGTGAGCAGATCATTGATCCACTGATATTCGACCCACGGCAAATGGAATCCGAAATAAACCGTGAGGGAGGCGGCGATCAATTGGACGACGAGCTTCGTATACGGTTTGATGTGGACTCGATCGTCGATCAGCCCGGTCAGGAACAGCATCGTCCCAGCCGCCAAGATGGGGTAGGCGTTCGCCAGATTTCCCGCGAAAACCAGAGAGCCCAGCGCGAACGATAAGTATATAGCTACGCCGCCGAGCAAAGGCGTAGGTTTTTGGTGCCAGCGATCATCTCGCGGCGCCGACATCAACCCCGCGCGCGGCGCTAGTTTGCGGGCGATAATTGTGAGGACCGTCCCGCACACAAACACAAACAGAAAGGCAAGCAGTATTCGCATATTTCAAATCGCCTAACAACTTGGTGCCTAGAGTACAAATGACCCACCACTGCAGAAGTTAGGAGGAACGAATGAATTCGTTACTACGTGGATTGACTCGGAATCTGAAATCTCTCCTCGTAGTAACGAATTCATTCGTTCTCTTCTTCCCACATACTAACGAATTCAATTCGTTCTCTTCCCACGTAGTGACGAATTCATTCGTTTCTTCTCTTCGTAGTAAGCACTCTTCTAGTGGCCTTTTTTATCCCGACTAGAACCGTGTGATTCAAATACAAGGGAGCTTGCCGGCATGCCTCGCTGGTCCGCCAGCCTCTGCCGGTAATAGCCAATCACGCTCTTGATTATACCCTCCAGGTCAACCTTCGGTTCGTATCCGACTAACCCGCGGATCTTCGAGATGTCCGGGACCCGACGCATCATATCCTCGAACCCTTCTTCGTAGGCCTCGTCGTACGGCACAAACATCAGATTGGACTCGGAGCCCGCCAGTTCCTTGATTCTCTTGGCAAGCTCGACAATCGTAAGCTCTTGATTACTGCCGATATTGTATACTTCGCCGACTGCTTTCGGATGTTCGGCAATCGCTATCAATGCCCCGACCGCGTCGGAAACGTGCGTAAAGCACCTGGTCTGAGTTCCATCGCCGAATATCGTTATGTCCTGTCCGCTGAGCGCCTGCTGAACGAAATTCGGAACCACCATACCGTAGCGCCCCGTCTGTCGTGGCCCAACGGTATTGAATAGCCGCGCGATCACGGTCGGTACCTTCTTCTCTTTCCAATAGGCGATCGCTAAAAACTCGTCAATCGCTTTTGAACAGGCATAGCTCCATCTGCCTTTGCTTGTCGGACCCATCACCAGGTCGTCTTCTTCGTTGAACGGAACCCGGTCGCGCTTACCATATACCTCAGAGGTCGAAGTTATGAGCACCCGTTTGCGTTTTTTCGCGGCCAGACTCAAAACTATGTCTGTTCCATGAATGTTGGTCTCGATCGTCTTGACGGGACTCTCTACGATCAAGCGCACACCGACTGCAGCCGCCAGATGGTAGACGATATCGCACATATCGACTAGCTCAGCCGTCAGTCGGGAGTTTGAGATACTATCAAGATGATAGGAGAAATTCGGATGGTCCTTGATCTCTTGAATGTTCTCCATCGACCCCGTTGACAGGTCGTCGAGCACGTCCACTTTATCCCCGCGTTCGAGGAGCCGCTCAGCCAGATGCGATCCTATAAACCCGGCACCTCCGGTTATCAAAACTCTCATTATTCTTTTCCTTTCCCACTAAAATAGAACGCGACGGGGCGACGGGGCGACAACGCGACTCTCTCCCCCTCGCCCTGTCTCCCCCTCGCCC
>DASRIZ010000469.1:0-6830 GCA_035649735.1 Blastocatellia bacterium
TGGCCTCCTTGCTTGGCTCTGTGCTGTTTGACGAAGAAAGAATGCTACCGTAGCGGGGCACAAGCTTCAACGTCGAACGCCGCTGGCTTTCCTTCCCGTGCTCGTTACACTACCCAGTGAGGCAGGAATATAGGTCATATAGGTCCTATATTCTTACCCTAAAAGTGCGGTTGCTTGACACTTTTTTTAGCGCTGTGTTAGCTTTCGTGGCTTGAACTCGCGGTAAATTTCTCGACAAGGGAGTGCATGCTTTGGTTTCGACGACCCTCGCCTTCGCTGAAGGTGGCGGCGACATCATAAGCCCAGACGGCTCGCTCGTCTTCGTACTTTTCCTCTTCCTCATTCTCGTCTTTGTGCTGAACAGGCTTCTGTTCAGACCCATCGGGCGAGTACTGGATGAGAGGCAAACGTTGACCGAAGGGGCGACCAACGAAGCTCGCGCCGCGAGGCGTGAGTACGACGCGAGGCTCGCCGAGTACGAAGCGACCATTCGTCAGGCCCGTGCTGAAAGCTACAAGCGCTCCGAACAACAGCGTGCCGCGGTCGTCGAAGAGCGGCGGCATTTGATCGATGAAGCAAAGCAGCACGCAAACGGTCAAATCGAGCGCGCAAAACAGGAGATCGAACAACAGGTAGTTCTCGCACGGACGGCGCTTGAATCAGAATCGCGCCAGATCGCCGAGCGAATATCGCGCACCGTGCTGGGGCGCACCGTAGGAGGTGGAGCCGATTGATAATTGATTTGTTCATCCGACCGGCTCTGTTCCTGGCGGCCGAACAGGCGGAAGCAACCGGATTCTGGCAGAACGCGACCATCTGGAGGGTAATCAATCTTTTAGTATTTGTCATTTTTATCATCTATATCCTTCGGAACAAAGTTCGGGTCGGTCAGGTCTTCAACAACCGCGCTGCTTCAATCGTCAAAGAACTCGAACAGGCCAAGCGTGACAAACAAGAGTCAGAGCAACGACTCGCGGAGGTTGAGGCTCGCCTCGGCAAACTGGATCAGGAAATAGCCGAGATCCGCGAACAAGCCGAACGGGAGAGCGAGCGCGAAGCCGAGCGAATTCGCCAAATCGCCGCGGCCGACGCGGAGAAGATCAAGCAAACCGCCCAGCGCGAGATCGAAGGAGCGTTGAAGGCGGCGACCGGCCAGCTGCGAGCTTTTGTCGCTGACCAGTCGGTAGCGCTCGCTGAAGGAATAATTCGTCGTGAGATTCGAACCGACGACAACTCTCGCATGGTTAACAAGTTTATCGACGAGTTGAGCGAGGTTAGCAAATGAGCGTTGTCGCAGTTGCCCGACGATACGCGGAAGCGCTCGCCGATGTCGCCACCGATCACAATCAGGTGGAACATATCGACAACGAAGTGCGAGTCTTCGCCGAGATGATGAAATCCAGCCGCGAGCTTCACGACACGTTTGCGAGTCCGATAGTTTCTCAAAGCGATAAGCTTAAAGTGCTTGAAGCGCTCATAGCCCGCACGGCTACCGGCCAGCTAACCGCCAATCTTTTCCGGACGATGCTAAGTCACTATCGTTTGCATCACGTCGCCGAAGTATATGAACAGTTTCGGCGGGAGATAAATGAGCGCAAGGGCTTGATCGTCGCCGAAGTGACCACTGCCGCGGAGGTTGGCGCCTCGGAACAGGCAAAACTTGGACGGACTCTCGAGGAGATGACCGGGAAGCGGGTCGAATTCAAGTTCAAGACCGACCCCTCGCTGATTGGCGGAGTGGTTACACGAATTGGATCAGTCGTATATGACGGTTCGGTGCGCACCCAGCTCCAGGAGATCAAAGAAAAACTGAAGCAAGGCGAAACCGCGGTCTGAGGGTTTGGAGATAAAGATGGACGCAATTAGAGCAGATGAAATAAGCAAAATAATACGCCAGCAGATCGAGGGGTTCGACACCAGCCTCGAAGTCAGCGAAGTCGGGACGGTGATTCAGACCGGCGACGGCATCGCGGAGATTTACGGGCTCGAGCGAGTGATGGCCGGGGAGCTCCTCGAACTCCCGGGCGAGGTTGCGGGTATCGCGCTCAACCTCGAAGAAGACAAAGTCGGCGCGGTGTTGTTCGGCTCTTATGAAAACATAAAGGAAGGCGACGAGGTTCGGCGCACCAAGCGAATCATGTCCGTCCCGGTCGGCGAAGAAATAATGGGACGCGTGGTGGATCCGCTTGGACGGCCGCTCGACGGACGAGGCCCGATAGACACCGGCGGCAAGTTCAGCCCTCTCGAACGGATCGCGCCCGGAGTCATGGATCGCCAGCCTGTTCGCGAGCCAATGCTCACCGGGTTGAAAGCTATCGACTCGATGGTGCCGATCGGCCGCGGGCAGCGCGAACTGATAATCGGCGATCGCCAGACCGGAAAGACCGCTGTGGCGCTTGACGCGATCATCAACTCGAAAGGCAAGGACCTGATCTGCATATACGTCGCGATCGGGCAGAAGGAATCAACGGTCGCGTATGTAAAGAAAACCATTGAAGACTACGGAGCCGATTCGTACACGGTTATCGTAGACGCCTCCGCCTCAAGTCCGGCGGCGATGCAATATATTGCCCCATACGCGGGTTGCGCGATGGGTGAGTTTTTCCGGGATCGAGGCCAACATGTTCTGTGCGTTTACGATGATCTCTCTAAGCACGCGTGGGCCTATCGAGCCATTTCGCTTTTGCTGAAGCGACCGCCGGGACGCGAGGCATATCCGGGCGACGTATTCTATCTTCACTCGCGTTTGCTCGAACGGGCAGCCAAACTGTCCGATCAACTCGGAGCCGGGAGCTTGACGGCGCTGCCGGTGATCGAGACTCAGGCCGGTGACATCTCGGCCTATATTCCGACAAACGTGATCTCGATAACCGACGGACAGATATTCCTAGAGAGTGATTTGTTTCACCAGGGCGTCCGCCCGGC
Source organism: Blastocatellia bacterium (assembly GCA_035649735.1). Taxonomy (GTDB): domain Bacteria; phylum Acidobacteriota; class Blastocatellia; order UBA7656; family UBA7656; genus Onstottus_A. Next base: position 2,926 of record DASRIZ010000469.1, read on the forward strand.
TATCAACGTCGGAAACTCGGTCAGCCGGGTTGGAGGTTCAGCTCAAACCAAGGCTATGAAGCAGGTAGCCGGCACTTTGCGATTGGATCTTGCGCAATATCGTGATCTGGCGGCGTTTGCGCAATTCGGATCAGATCTCGACAAAGCAACTCAGGCGCAGCTCAGTCGCGGCCAGCGGCTCACTGAGATTCTCAAGCAGCCGCAGTACTCGCCGATGCCAGTCGAGCAGCAAGTTATGATCATTTGGGCCGCGACCAAAGGACTGGTCGATGACATCGAAATCGCCGACCTGAAGAAGTTCGAACAGGGACTGCTGGCGTTCGTCGAGAACAGCCGCGGGAGCCTGCTTGACAAGATTCGCGAGCGAAAGAAACTCGACGAGGAGCTTGAAACAGAAATGCGTGCGGCGGTCACTGAGTTCAAGCAGCGGTTCACGTCGGAAGGAGCGAGCGCGGCAGCGGCTGATTGATATGGCTAATCTCCAGGATCTGCGGCGCCGAGTTCGCTCGGTGCGCAACATGCAAAAGATCACCAGGGCCATGAAAATGGTGGCCGCCGCCCGGCTGCGCCGCGCTCAAGAGCGGGTAGTCGCCGCGCGCCCGTACGCTAACACGATGATGCGCGTCTTGGGACGGCTTGCTGAGAACGCCGGTGATTTCCATCACCCGCTTCTCGACCAGCGCGGTGACGAACATCTGGTTCTTGCGCTGGTGACTGCCGACAAGGGCCTTTGCGGAGGTTTCAACACAAACTTGATAAAGGCGGCTCAGCAATTCATGCGTGAGCACTCCGGTAAGAATATCGAGATCGTCGCCGTTGGCCGCAAGGGCCGCGACTATTTTCGCAGGCGCCCGATCAACATTGTTGGCGAATACATAAACGTGACCGCACGTACCATTGATCACGAGGATGCGGCGGCGATCGCGCGCGATTTGATGGAGATGTTTACTGCCGAAGGTTCGACAATTGACAAGGTGTATTTGATCTACAACGAGTTCAAATCAGTGCTCTCGCAACGGGTAACGACTCGGCAGCTCCTGCCGATCGGCCCGGAGGCACTGGAATCGGACATAGCCGCTCAACAAGTACCAAACACCGAAGGTGAGACGGCGATCGACTATCTATACGAGCAACCGCCGGCGCAGATATTCGGACAGCTCCTGCCACGATATGTCGAGACCCAGCTTTTCTACGCGCTGTTGGAATCGATAGCCAGCGAGCATGGCGCACGGATGACCGCAATGGACTCGGCATCAAAGAACGCGGGCGAAGTGATCGAGACGCTAACGTTGAACATGAATCGCGTCCGTCAGGCTTCGATCACCCGCGAGATCATCGAGGTTGTGTCCGGAGCGCGGGCCCTTGAGGGATAGGTTAGTCCGTAGTCCGTAGTCTGTAGTCCGTAGCTTACCTCTATTTTCCGACCTCCGACCTCCGACCTCTGACCTCTGACCTCCGACTACGGACTACGGACCTCTCAAGATGTGTTAATATCAAAACGTAATGGCTGAGAACATAAGTGCGGCGAGAGTTCCTTGGACAGTTCGCATATTGTGGTACTGGCTTCCGGTCGCGCTGATGTTCGGGCTGATGTACTACTTCTCAACCGATGTGTTTTCGGCTGACAATACCCGCAACATTTTTGAAAAGATATTCCTCTGGTTTTCCCCGCATGCAAGCAAGCGCTCAATCCTGACTTTCAATTACATCCTTCGAAAGACAGCGCACTTCACCGAATACGCAGTTTTGGGTGGTCTGTTGTTTAGGGCATTCCGGGCCGGGGATCCGGATCGATGGCGCTTCAAGTGGGCGCTTCAATCGTTTCTGTTCGCCGCCGCGTGGGCCATTTTGGACGAGCTTCATCAGAGCTTCACCCAAAAGCGGGGCGGTTCTCTATGGGATTCGCTTTTGGATTCCAGTGGCGCGCTGTTCATGCTGGCCACGATCTGGATCTTCGCGCGAAAGTCTCGAATCTCTCCGTCGTCTTAGTAGTAAGAAAGCTGTCACCTCATTTGGAGTGCGGCGCCCTTTTTCGCTTTACAGACTCTCGCATGCGTGGCGGCGCTTTCGTAGTGAGGTGCTATCGACGCGCCCTCTCGAACCGCGCAACAAAGGAGGTTTCCAGGCCGTCGCACCGCCCTACAAAAGCGCCGCCGCACATGCCAAGTCGCAGAATGCGTAAAGGGCGGCGCACTCCAAATCAGGAGTCGCACCCGGGCTTATGGTTCGATCTTTATCACGCCTATCTTCTCAAGTAACCGCAGGTAATCGGATACATCCTCGATTGGAACGAGCCCGTAAGACGCTGCGATGTAGTCGCGAATCGTCTGTATGCTGCGCTTGCCGTCTACCAGATTCAGAATCTCGTACATCACGATATCGCCGTTGGGTCTCGAGCTGATCTTCTCGGCTAACTTTAAGTCGTCAGCGCTAGCCCTGTCCGCTACGTAATCGTAGTAATAAATACTCATCGGGCCCGTGACTCGCCGCGTCGGGATGCGACCATAATCCATCGTGACGCTTCTGGGCCTCGACGCTTCTTTCGCATTGCGCGGCTTTGATTCTTTTGGCTCTTCCTTTGGCTCCAGCGTGAAGATTATCCGTTTGCCCTTGCGCTGTTCGCTCAGCACGCCGGTCAGCAGCAGCCACATACCACTCAGTTGCTCCACCAGTCCTTCAATTTTTGTTTCGAGCGCCTTGTCGCCGGGTGCAAGCATCAGCACCGACGCCAAAGTTTCGGCGTCGTACTCGAACGACCGCGAGATAATGTTTCGGGCCTCATCTACCGCGTTGGGGATGCCGCTTGCCTCGACGGCACGCGCACGATCCCGCTCCTTCGGAACCCGCGCAAGCGCCCTGACGAAGACCTCGTCGGCGAGACGTGCGGCATCGCGTGCTCCCGATCGAGCCAGGAAGTATCCCGAGGCGGCCGCTATGAAAGTCGACCTTTTGATCTTGGTAGCGTCGATGTTGGCAGGCGAGTCGTTGTTGGTGTGAATAAACACGTCCGGCCAGTCGCGCAAATAAATCGCCGGGATCCGGAATGAACCTTCCTGGTAAACGTCGTGATCGGACCCCATCTCGAACGGCGTGAAATCCGCCACAAGACTGTCTTTGTTTCCTTCCGGTGATATCAGCGCATCCTCGAAACCGGCTCCTGATGCAGCCTTCACGCTTCCCGCAATTGCATACTCGCCGAAGATGTCGCTAACGGTGTTGATACCGCTCGGCAACGAAGCCGGAGTGTGCGTCACGTGCAGAACTGACTTGGTCAACGCGTAAGCGCCCCCGACCATGTCGCAGTGAACCACGGCTTTCATCCGGCGAACGATCTCCGGATGCTGGGCGAAGTAAGCAACCGTTCCGCTGATTTCGGGCGGCCAGATAAATCGTATGGTGCGTCGCGGCGGAGTGATCTCGCCGCGACGGATGAGCGCAGTGAGGGTTCGCGCCACCTCGAGAATCGCCGCCGCTCCGGAAGCGTTGTCGTTTGCGCCCGGTTTCTGATGACACAAATGGCACGAGTAGACAATCTCTTCGCCTGCGGCATCCGTCCCGGGAATAATTGCGCTCACCACCTCGTAGTTGCCCGGCTTCATTTCAGCCTTTACGGCTGCTTGAAGCGTGATCTGTTCACCCCGGGCCAACCGCGCTTGATACTCGCGGGCCTTGCGCAGCGAGATCATGAACGCGAATTTGTTGTTCGGATTGTATGGCGACAGATGACCCCATCGCACGTTGTCCGCGTAGTCGCCGGACCATCCGGTGACTTGATTTTGTTGATAGCTGAGAATCCCCGCCGCGCCTCGCTCGTCACAGGCTAGCTTGTGGACGGCAGCGACCCCTCCGCCGGCGAGCACAATGCGTCCCATGACTTCCTTGCCTTCATAATCCTTTGCCGAGGT
>DASRIZ010000470.1:0-29664 GCA_035649735.1 Blastocatellia bacterium
GCGTATTTCAAGATTTGCAAGCTTTGGGAAGGCCGCTTGAACGCTGAGCCGGTCCGCATCTCCGGCATAGATTCCTGAAACGAACGGCGCAACCATGCGCTCCGCCGCTTCCCGGCCGATTCGACGTCTTGCGAAGGATGCGATGCTCTCTTCTTCGTCGGAGCGGCGCGCCGGAACAAAGGGCTCTTTGAGTATTCGCAGCTTCCCGGCGAGACTCAAAAGGTTGCTCTTGAAAAACGCGCCTGGGCCGGACGGGACAGGATGAAGCCGTCCGTTGAAGTAAACGAAGGCCGGGGCCTTCGGGTCGCCTTCGACGAGCTGGTTTGTGATTCCAAGTTCATCGACCAGAGCCACGAACTCCTCGGTCCCCTGCGAGCTGTTGGGTCCTCGTTCTATCAAGAAGCCGTCTATTCGCGCGCTCTGGATCACCCCGCCCACTCGCTCGGACTTCTCAATCAAAACGACGTCGATACCGAGCGTCTTTAGCCGAAAGGCGCAAACCAAACCCGAGATGCCGGCCCCGATTACGGCTACGGTGCGATGGGTTTGCATAATGCTAGCCAGTCGCTCGATCGCAGGCGCACGACAGCGGGGTGCCGTTCGCATCAATCGGAGAATAAATGCAGATCGGTCCCGACGTTTGGTCCGCACCGCCGGGCAAAGCGCGAGCAACGATGGCTGCCAGCGCTTCGATAAAATCCGGCCGGCAATTCATCGCCGGCACGCGTCGGTAATGAGGAATCCCGGCTTGTGCAGCGGCATCACGGTAGAGGATGTCCATTTCATAAAGCGTCTCGCTGTGTTCGGAGACGAAACTAACCGGCACAAGCATAAGCTGCGAAACTCCATCGCGCGCAAGCTGGGGAATCATTTCATTGGTTGCGGGTGTAAGCCATTCGACCGGTCCAACTTTGCTCTGAAACGAAAGAGTGTGTGGACGGTGGGTTCCTAGTTGTTGCATTACCAGCTCAACGGTCCGTTTTGTTTGATCAAGGTACGGGTCGCCTTCGTCGATATAGCGGACCGGGACGCTGTGGGCGCTAAACAGGATGTGAGTTTGCGACGGATCTTGGTCGGGGAACAGAGCGAGCTCTTCGCGCGCCGCGGCTGACATCGCGGCGATATAGTTCTGGTCGGCTTCCCAGCTGCAGACTACCGAATTGGGTGGTAAACGATTGCCGGTCTCGGTTGCGATCGCGTGCATTCGATTGAGACTCGAGCCGGTCGTAGACACGGAGAATTGCGGATAAAGCGGCAGGACTACCAAATGATCGATTTGATCCAGTCTGATTTTGTCGAGCGCTTCCTCTATAAACGGATTCCAGTACCGCATTCCGACATAGGCACGGGCGTTTATGCCGCGGTTGGCGAGCGCTTGCTCGAGCGCGTGCGCTTGCTCTTCGGTGATGCGCCTGAGTGGTGAGCCGCCGCCGATCTGCTCGTAATAGCTCCGCGACTTCTTGTGACGCTGCGCGGAGATCAACCACGCGAGCGGCTTTTGCAGCGCGCGCCAGGGGAGACGAATTATGTCGGGGTCCGCGAACAGATTGAACAGGAAAGGGCGAACGTCGTCGAGCGTGTCCGGTCCTCCGAGGTTGAAGAGGAGGACTCCGATGCGTTGGTTCGTTGATCTAGAATCGGTCACGATCAGTGAGAGAGCGTCTTGGTGGCTGTTTGGTTCGCGGAAAGCGCTAGCTACTCGACTCAGAAATAACCTTCAGCCCAGCTCTCCTTGGCAAAGTGCGCCGTGCAGCAGCATTCTAGTCTAAAGGGCTCCGTGGTGCATCGACAAAAGCCTGGGCGTTTTCCACCGGCGTCATTGGAAGAATACCATGCCCGAGATTCAGAATGTGGCGGTGACCGCCTCCGGCCCGTAAGACCTCACGAGCTTTCTCGGTGACGATATCAGGCGTTGACAGCAGCACGCACGGATCGAGATTGCCTTGAAGCGTAAACTTCTCACCGACCCTGGCGCGCGCAGCGTCGAGGTTTACCCGCCAGTCGATGCTCAACACATCGGCGCCGCAAGTAGCCATCTGCTCCAAAAATGTCCCGCTTCCGTTGATGTAGATAATCGACGGCGCCGAACGGTTGATCGAGGCGAAGATCTTCTGCTCGTACGGCAGCGCAAACTCGCTGTAGTCCCTCGGTGACAGCTCGCCCGCCCACGAATCGAACAACTGAACGACCTGAGCGCCAGCCTCGATCTGTGCATTCAGATACAAGATAATTGTGTCCGCAATCTTGTCGAGCAATACGTGAAACGTCTCCGGGTCGTTGTACATCAGGCGTTTCACCTGCGCGTAATTCTTTGAACCGCCGCCTTCGATCATGTACGCCGCAAGCGTCCACGGCGCACCGGCGAACCCTATGAGAGGCACCGCGCCCGCAAGCTCGCGGCGCAGCGTTCGAATGATTTCCATTACAAAGCCGGTCTTATCGATCGGGTCTGGAACCGTCAGACGATCGACTTGTTGTCGCGAGCGAATGGGATCTGGAAGCTCGGGCCCCTTCTGTTCGGTCAGCTTTACTTCCTGACCCATCGCTTCGACAGGGATCAGGATATCGCTGAACATGATGACCGCATCTACGCCGAGGATTCGATACGGCTGAAGGGAGACTTCGACTGCAAGTTCCGGCGTCTTGCACAGAGTGAGGAAATCGGTGTCCTTTCGAATCGCGCGGTACTCGGGCAGATAACGTCCGGCCTGACGCATCATCCATACCGGTGTTCGTTCGACTGATTCTCCACGCGCTGCACGGACTAGTAGATCATTCATTTCTGGTTTCTTTCGCGAAATCGAATTCCTTAACTTGCGCTGGTTAAGCGCGAATTCTAACAACCGGCGGAACCGGTCTCAACTTATCTGCTCACAAACGGACTGCTGGGGTCATAGAATCGCCACTCGAGATCTGTAGCCCGGGTGATGCCGATTCGCTTACTCGAGGAGATGTCCGGCGTAGTATTTCGGTTATGGACCTTGATGCGGCGGCCAATGCGCTCGCCGTTGAAGCTCAAATCGATCCCGAAAGCCTGGCAGAGTCTGCCGGGTCCGCTCGCGAGTTTTCTGGTGTCTTCGATTCCGCGCCTCTCGCGCATCAAATCAAGTCCTCGCGTTGGCTCGGCGGCGCGAATCAACACTGCGCCCGCGGCGTCGCGATCGGTGGTGAAGTTGAGGCAGTAGTACATCCCGTAAATGAAATAAACATACACATAACCGAATGTCTGCCGCATAACCGTTGATTGTCTGGGGCGCATAACAGAGTGGGATGCCGCATCGGTGGTATAGGCCTCGGTCTCGACGATTCGTCCGCGGCAGCTTCCCAGGGACATCTCTGCGCCTATGAGTTCACGCGCAACTTCGGTCGTTTCTCGCGCGAAGAAGTCTGATGTTAGATAGGTCATAATTCAAGTGACGTACACCCTTGCGTCTCGAAGTCGAGGATTCTAACCAACAGGCATTGACGGCGTCACGCTCGCCCGGCTTTTTTCTTTTGTCGCGACTATCGGCTGTGCTATAAAGCTCTGGGTTCAATCAGCAACGGTAATTAACGGCTACTTTGCAAATCATGGCACGAAGCGGAGACGACAGGGATGCAGGAGCAGCGGCTAAATCTAATGCTGGACTCTGTCGGCCGTCTGGCGCGACGCGGCGCCATGTCGAACGCCGCCAACCTTTTAACCAAGCTTCGTCCCGTTGACATCGCCCAGATCCTAAGTCAACTCCCACAACGCGATAGTGAAATAGTTTTCGGAGCGCTGGTGCACCACGATCTCGGCAAGGCTGCCGAAGCGCTTGCTGAGATGGAGACCAGTCGCTCGGTGACGCTAGTGACTACGCTCAATCGCGGAGACGTTTCCCGACTCTTACAAGAGTTGCCTTCCGACGACGCCACTCTGATTGTCTCTGAGCTGCCCGAGGAATTGCGCGATGAGCTGCTCGACACTATGAAGCTCGAGCATTCCACGGTTGTAAACGAGTTGCTGGGGTTTCCCGATGAGACGGCCGGGCGAATCATGACGCCCGAGTATTTTGCGCTTGATGAGGATGTCACCGTCGCCGAAGCGATTAGCGAATTGCAGCGCCGCTCGGAAGAGTTTGAGATGGCGTTTTATCTTTACGTCGTAGATTCGCGCAATCACTTGCTCGGGGTAGTCAGCTTGCGCCAGTTGCTGCTGAATCCGCCGTCTACGCCGCTGCGCAAAATTATGATTGGCGATGCGATCAAGGTGACCACTGACACCGATCAGGAGGAAGTGGCGCGAATTGTCGCAACCTACAACCTGCTGGCTGTCCCGGTGGTCGACGAGGAGAACAAGCTGGTAGGGATCATTACGGTGGACGACGTGCTCGACGTGATGCGCGAGGAGGCGACTGAGGACATCTACGCTCTGGCCGGAGTGGAGGCTGATGACCGCGCGCTTGGTTCGGCGATCAACTCGGTTCGACGCAGACTCCCATGGCTCCTGCTTTCGCTGGGCGCAGCGTTGATTGCGGTGGCGATAGTCCAGTATTACGTAACGACGATCGAGACTTCGATCTGGCTTGCGGTTCTTATTCCCGTGGTTGCGACGATGGGAAGCAACGCTGCGACGCAGACGATGACAGTGGTGGTTCGAGGAATCGGGCTGGGGGAAGTGGGATGGGAAACGACCCGTCGCGTAGTGACCAAAGAAGCAGTGGTCGGGCTGATCAACGGTTTAATAATAGGCGTTATAGTATGCATTGTAATCGCGGTGTGGTTCGGGATTAAGGTTGGCTCGATATGGATTGGCTTGAAGTTCGGCGGGATTCTCGGCGTCACTATGGTGTTGAGCCTTGTGGTAGCCGGCGCCCTGGGAACACTGGTTCCTGTCCTGTTGAAGCGCTTCAGAATAGATCCGGCGCTTGCCTCTTCGATGTTTGTTGTGACATTGACCGACGTAATCACCTTTTTCTTTTATCTGGGAATAGCCACGCTGCTCCTCCGTCAGCTGAAGCCCTAGCTTGCCCGTGAACCAAACACACGTCCGCCAACTTGCATTGGACGGAGGCGTGCAGACCGGGATGCCTGCGTTACCAGGCTTTTAAATGTACGATCAGAAAGAAGTTGACCACTCAGCAGAGCGCTTGTTTTCCTGGCGGCGGATCAGAACGTTGATCGTCGGGATGCTGTTGGCCGGCGTTGCCGGGCTCGTGGCTGTCAACCTGTTCACCTATTTCCAATACGGCGGGACGATGTTCGACCGATATTTCACGAAGAAAGAAGTGAAGAGTCCAGCGGCGGGAAAGCTTGCCTTCGACAAAGGTACGAAGTATTACATCGGGATTATCAGAGGTGAAGGACATACTTCGCGGCGGGGAAACGTTTATTTTATCGAACAAGCAGGCGGCTCTATGATTGAGGTGTCTAAAGAGAACGTAGAGGTGCGGGATCCGGAAAAGATCGACAAATGAATAAGGACGCGGTCGTCTTGTGACTCGTTGGCGTCTTTAGTAATATCCTGCGTCGAGACAGGCTTCTCATTTCAAATCAATGTCAGAAAAGGGGGATTAAGGATGAGCAATCAGCCGCCGTATGGTTATCCGGGTCAACAGGGTTATCAAGGAGGGGGATTTCCTCCACCGGGCGCTCCAGCAGGCAAGACGAAAGTGTTGAACCTCGACTACAACGTCGCAGCGATGTTGGCGTATTTGCCGGTTTGCTGCGTCCACCTTGTTTGTTCAATCATCTGGATAGCCACCGAGCCCAAAGAGAATAGGTTCCTTCGGTTTCACGCCTTGCAGAGTCTGCTTTTAACGGGTGCTTCGATGGCTTGCTTCTTCGTTCTGTGGGTAGTTTCAATCGTCACCGCTCGGATCCTTTTCTTTGGTCTGCTGATCTTACTTGTTGAGCTTGCGCTTCTTGCGGTTTTTGTAATCCTGTACATCATGGGTGCCGTGAAGGGCTATCAGAATCAGATGTGGAAGGTGCCAGTGATCGGTGATATTGCCGAGAAGAACTGCTAAGCGAGAGTGCCGGTGGTGACCAAGTGATTTGCCCTCATGGATTAGACATAGTTGAACCACCGGATTCGCTTGCGCCATCGTGATCAGTTACGGCGGACCCCTCAGACTCTGGAGTGACTTTCACGAAGTCCGGTTGAGCCTTGCCATGCCTGATTGCGTTTAACATTTCTTGAGAAGCAGCGAATAAGCCGCTCTTCCAGATTGCCAGCGTCGAGAGAATCAAAGCGAGCGTTGCCGCTACGCCGGCTTCAGGTCCGTAGCCGCCACCCGATATCCAGCCCGGTTCGCCGGGGGAGCCTCTGAGCCAGGAGAATGCTCCAAGCGTTGTTAATCCGCTTACCGGGAGCCCAAAAATAAACACCATAGCAAAATTCCAGGACCAGTGGAGAGCTGTCGCAAGCCACAGGCTTCGTGTCATCAGATACGCAATTCCGAGCCATATCCCCGCAAGAATTGTGTTGATTGTTGAGAATACCGATGCCTCCGGATTCGAGGCGTGCGCAAGCCCAAATATTAACGATGTGATTGCAACCGCCCTTGGCCCGCGCAGGTTGTGAACAAGAGCCTGAAAAGGAAAGCCCCGGAAGATCAATTCTTCGTTTGCACCGGCAATAACAAAGAACGCCAATGTAACAAGGAACCCCCGCAGCAAAAGGCCGAATTCCCTGGTTTGTAAGTCGAAAGTAACGGCGCCGACACTTGCTGCGATTCCAACCGCTATCGCCAACGACGCTGCCCCCAGCAACGAACCAAACGCAAAGTCGCGACTCCAGCCTCGGTGAAGCTTAAAACCCACCGACCCAAATCGCCGGCGCTCCAATAGACTCGCGCATACGATCGATGCAATCACGGCCGCCAGGAGATTCATCGCAGTGGAGACACAGAGGTGAACAAGCCGCGCAGGGCTACCGGAATAATCCGGCCCGGGCGGTATTGTGAAAACAAATGCAATTGAGGGAAACAGCGTCGCCAAAACTATTCCCAGGACCGACAGGAGAGTGGCGACAGTAACGAGGATGATAAAGAAAAGGAGTACTCGCCAACCTGAGCGTAATTCGTTTTCGTCGTTTACAAAGATGTAGCGCGCGACGTCGTGCGGGTCGCTCATAACGAGCGACTGTATCGGCGGGTCAAAAGGGTGTCAAGCAATGATGTTGTTAGTCTGGCCCCTCTTTACCTGGACGGCCGTCCGGTGATCACTGACTCCTTCGCTGCGATGTATCCTCGCTTCGTCTTAACTACAAGCCGGTCCTCCAGCTTTGCCGGCGGGTTGGCCAGCTCGATCTTGAGCTTTCGGAAACTCCCGTCTCGTTTCTTGTTTGTTGACACAAAACCAAGAGTGTAGCGCGTGCGAAGGTGATCAATCAGATCGTTAAAAGTGCGATCCAGAAGCTCCGGCTTATCGATAAGAACTTCGCCGCCGGTCTCCTCGGCGAGTTGTTCGAGCTTGGTGGATTTGGCCTTGAACATCCCACCAATACCTGCCGCCGCTCTCATGATCCCGTTCTCTATCTGCTGACCCGCGGTCTTCGGTATGATTCCACACACGACGCTCCCTGACTCGAGAATCGCCATCCGCGCTTCCTCCGGCGAGGTTCCGGCGCAATCAAAAAAAGCCGTGAGCGTGCTGATAACTATTATCACCCGCCTGCCGTCGGGATTTCCTGCCTGCCTCATGTAATCCGCGGCTTGGTATAGAGCACGGTTGAAGCAGTGTTGAGCCTCCTCGTCATGCGGAGGCAGATTATCCAGCCCGGCAACTATTCGAGACTTGCCGCGGCCGAACCCTTCAACCAGTTCGGTATGATTCGCAAAAGCCATCAGGGCTACTTCATCCTGTGGCCGCAGCCGGTTAAGCGCTTCCATCGTCGCGTTCCGGACCTTGGCGCTGAACGGATCGAGACAACCCCCTCGGTCGACGAGCAGTATCACAGAGAGCGGAAGCGTGTCCTGGCTGAAATGGGTTACCTGCTGGACGACCCCGTCTTCTGCAAGTCTAAAGTCTTCCTTCTTTAGATTACCGGCAACTCGACCGGTCTTCTGTTGGATTACCTGTGCGTCGAGAACCACCAAGTCGACAGCGAGGCGGACCCCTTCGCTCTCTGAACGAGCCGAATCGATCAAGGGCGATTCGCTTGGATCAGGTCGCTGCGATTTCTCAGGGGCGTGCCGGTCAATGGTTTGCAGCGGCACGCCTTCGGATCTGTGTTGATGGGGGGTGTCGCGTTTGGGCGGATCAGGTTTGGTTTCTTGCGCGTTGCCGTTTTTGCCGCGCGGAGGCGCGCTGCCTGGGTTCTGCGCGATGATTGTTTGCCAGGTTTGCAAAGAGATGATGACGGAGCCCGCGAGCGCGACCATTAGTCGAAGATTCATAGGTGTCTCCTCCCATCACGCGATAATAGAATTACGATTGAACTGCCCTAGCAGGGTGCAAACTTACGGTTAGTTGTTATTGGTGGCGCCGACCAGGCGGAGGAAGGCGAAGGAGGATGAAGCAGATGGGGTGTCTTTTTACTGAGTTTCGCTTTTCATCCGCCCAGTCCGCGCCACCAAAGAGTGAAGCGTGAAACGTGATGCGTGATGCGTGATGCGTGATGCGTGATGCGTGAAAAAGATATGTCGTTGTTGGCATCGCCCTTCGCGCATCCAGCCCCCCTACACGCATCACGCATCACTCTTCACGTATTACGAGTCACGCATCACTCTTCACGCATTACGCATCACGCATTACGAATCACGCATCACGCATCACGTTTCACGAATCACGGTCTCTTGCGATTTTCTTGTTGTTGCTGGCGTTCCTGGCGTTGTTCCTTTTGCTGATGCTGTTCGGGTTTGGCCTGATTCTCCGACGGCGGTCGTTCGTGCTTCGGTTCGACCCGAGGGGCGGGCGCTTCCCGCTCGTGAGACCTGGGTGCTTCTTCGGCCCTGCGACGTTCTTCGCGCGGTCTCGGATCGGCGGCTGGTGACCTTCTATCCCGAGAGCGGTCCTCGCTATCTCGTTGATGATCTGCTGGTGGAGAAACCTCCCGCGGCTTCGGAGCCTGCTGCGACTGTTCCTGCCTGGCGCGCCGGCGCTCTTCCCTGGCCGCATTGTGACCGCTATCTGTGGTTGTCGAGGGCTCTTCTACAACCGAGCGCTCTTCCCGGGCACGTCTCCGCTCGCGACCAGAGGTTTCGCCGTCCCCCTTGTCTGAAGGAGGCGGAAGCTCGACGCGGGGCTTACGTGACCGTCGGTCGCTTTCGGAATCCGAGCCCGCTTGTGAGTCTCCGGTTTGAATCGGGGGCTTGGGCCTACGTTCAAAGCCGCGATCTGAACCGCGTTCTGAACCGCGTTCCTTATAGACCGGTCCCTGGTTGCCGATTTCGGTTTTGCGCGGCGAGATCACTCGTCTTTCCCGTGTGACAAGGGTTTCCGAAGGTGAATCAAACTTTGGATTTCGGGTTACGACCGGTCGTCGAATGACCTCGTTTGACGGAACGGCGATTCGACGCGATCTCCTTCGGTCGTTTTCTGCCAGCTCGGGCGCCGCTGCTATCGGGGCTGGCTTGATATCAGGTAAACCGGAGCGCGAGTCTCTACTGATCCAGTCGGATATCTCCCGAGTTGGCGCGACCGGACGCACACCGCGGTGCCCTCGAGCGAAGCCCTCCGCCGGGAGGATAGTCATCCCGCGGTGCGCCTGAGGCGGTCGGTTAGCAACCCTGCCGTCATCCGGTCGGCGCCAACCATCTCTCGGTGTTGGGTATCTCAATCGGGCGTTATCGTTCCCTCGCCTGTTGTCGTGCCGGCGCCAGCGCTCACCCGGCGCGAGAGGATACCAACCAACATAGTTGCCGCGCGGAGTCGCACTATTGAAGAAGTAAACGAGCGCGGGACGCCAGCGGTAATCTCTATAACCATACCCTCGGTAACTCGAGCCAAATCCCGGAATCCACGCCCAGCCTAGTCCGGAGATGTATGACCAGCGTCCGTAGTGATAAGGCGCCCAACCCCAGGGCTCACTGGATAGCCACGTCCAACCTGCGGCTGGTATCCACAGCCACTGTCCTGATCTATACGGCGCCCAATCCGAGGCGACCCGCGGGATCCAGCATTGGCCGTAGGATGAGTAGTTAGTCCACGTGCCGTGACTGGAGAGATCACTCACTCCGTAGAAGTCATTGTTGGATGTTTCGTAACTTGCAACGTAGTCTGGCGCCGCGTCGACACTGGTCCGCGCGATCGTGGTATCCCGATCGTAACTCCACTGGTCCCAATCATCTCTGGTGTTATCGGCCGCAAGCTCAAGCCTGCCGGAGGCAGAAGTATCGACATTCAGCTTGTAACCCTCACGTACCTTGAAGCTTCCTTCTTCGGTCGATACCTCGGCTTCACCGCGCCGGACGATCAACTCTGAGTTCTTTTCGCCGCGCACATCTACCCTGTAGATCCCGTCGCTGCTTAGTAAAACTGCGCTGTTTGGTGTGTCCACCTCGAAACGTTGAAACACCGTCGCAAGTCTCTCGATGCGTATGATCGCCGTGCCTTCAGTTATCTCAAGCTGCGCGGAAGTGTCCGAGAGGTCCGTGATTGTCAGCTCGGTGCCTTCTGATAGCCTGATGTAGTTTCCGCGCGCGAGCTGAATTTCCGCGCGGGCGCCTTGTCCGGTAAATATCTGATCGCCGGCCAGCAACGGCAGATTCTCGACTCCCGGCGCCCATTCAGTTACACCCGCTCGCAGAAAAGAAACATCACCATCAACAAAGCTCAATCGAGCCACTCGAGTAGCCGGCGCTGGATCATCTACATCGTCAACGGTGGCTGATTGATCGTCCGGGAAGGCGGTCGTTTGAGCTGACACGGTGCCAAAGGCTGTCAGGATCGAGAGCAGAAGCAACAACGTGAGGAGCGTCGGGAGAGTGCGCTTCATAAGTTTTCCTCTCAAAAGAACTTTCTTGTCTAAGCCACTGGGCGCCGATTGCTCGGCAACCCTTGTGCCCAAAGCGAACCTGAACACCGGGCAACCGACAAGTTACTCAAGACAATGAGCTAGAGCCTATTTTGAGAGATTAGTCTTAGGAGCTTTTCGTTGAGACTACTGGCGCGAGTACACGAATTAGTGTAGGAGTCGTTTGATTACGGCGAGTGCCTTTGGAGAGAACAAGCTGCTTACCGCCCCAGCTCAACAGCGCGGTAACCCGGCCGCGCTCGTACGTCCATGCCCTTACGGGTCAACTCGATTTTGATTTTGTGATACTTGCCATCGTGTTTGTTGCTGGAGGTGTAGTAGCCGATCAAGTACTGGTTGCGCAGTTCTTCCGCAATCGCGGTGAATGCTGCCCGCGTGCCGTCGAGCGTGTCTGCGCTATAAACCCTTCCCCCGGTCCGCGAGGAAATTGCCATCATATAGGCATCTGCCTCACCGTATAGTTTATCCAGGGTCGACGTTATTTGGTCCGGAATGTCCGCGTTAGATATGCGTTGGCTTCGTTTGCCTGTTCCATCCGGGTCGTAAATTACAGGCGGCGTGGGGCGCTGCCCTATCTCGATACGGGGAGCATTTGGCCTGGGAATGCCGGTAGGAAGAGGATCGGGCCCGCCAAAATCCGGAGGGAGCGGAATGCGGCCGTCGATGTCGAAGGGAGTTTTTCTCTTGGGGTGCTCGGATTCCTGACGTCGCGCATCAGCTTCGATCCACCACCTTGTATCAAAGCGAACTATATAGATTACGGCGCCGACCTCTTCTGCCATCCGAACGGTGCCTTCTGCCGAAGCCTCGATGCTGCGCATGTCGACTCCGTCGCTGAATAGAATTATCGCGCGCCGGCCTTCGACGTTCTTCAGTTGTTCGAGCCCTCGCGCAACCGCTTCATAGAGCAGCTTCCCGAAGCCTGACTCGGTTGCGCGGATCGCATCTTCCAGCTCCTGTCGATTCTCCGAGAACTCGGTCAACGACCGAACTTCGTTGTCAAAAGAGACGGCCATCATTCGATCGCCCGGTCTCAGTTGTTTGGTGAAATCTACCGCCGTGTTTTGAATCGCCTTGAGTCTATCCTGAGCGCTGTTGGACGTATCTAACACAAGAACCGCATTGAATGGCTGCTTGACGGCTGCGAAGAAGGAGATATCCTGGCGTTTACCATCTTCTGAAAGGGTGAAGTCGCCCTGCGATAGATCGGATACGAACTTCCCGTTGCGGTCTGTGACTACCGCGGGAACTTGCACAAGAGAGGCGCTCAGTTTGACTGGTTGGTCTGATTGAGGACTTTGCTTTTCCTGGAAAGGCGCGCTGATAGCGCCCGCCAACTGACTCGAAACCGCGAGTATGAGAATCGAAGCGCTGACCATTGGGCGGTGTAGGGTTCGTCTTTGCATTCTCGCCATTACTGCGCGACAGCCTTGTATCCTTTGCGTCTTTGCTGTCGTTCTGCGTCTTTACGAAGAGAGCAAAAGCTCTGTCTTTCTGAACGCTTTCCAGGATGATTATTGCAGCGCGAGGAATGAGAAATCCAGCTTACCCGGCGTGAGGGCCTGGTGATTTTTCGCCGATTGAACCCACGATCGCCGAAACGAGCGCCGAAGCATTATATTGCTCTGGTTGGATGAGTCTTATCAGTCCGTATCGTGCCGCGGTCTCCGCGGTCGTCGGTCCGATACATGCTACCAGCGTAGTGGCGAGGAGATCAGAGAGATCAGTCAACCCGGTGAGTTCGGCAAAGTTCGAGACGGTCGATGAGCTTGTAAAAGTGATCGCGTCAATAGAGTTTTCCTCAAAGATTCGAATGACTTCTGTCCGTTCGATATTCGGTTTGATTGTTTGATAGGTTTCAATAGTGTCCACGTGAGCGCCCAGGCTACGCAGGCCGGTAGGCAGAATCTCTCGAGCTATTCGGGCCCTTGGAATGAGAAAACTTAACCCCTGTATTTGGTCGGGACCGCCAAGGTGATCGATGATTGCGGTCAGTGCGCCTTCTGCCCTCGAGTCACCTGCGACGATGCTTGCGACCGCTCCGGCTGCCTCGATCGCGAGCGCAGTCGCCGGGCCGATCGCGCAGACACCGCGTTTTGCCAGAATCGCGACGGCATCGCGACCCAACTCTCGAATACGCTGGAAAAAGAAATACACCGCGTTTGCGCTGGCAAACACGATCCAATCGTACTGGTCGATCCGCGCAACCGCTATATCGAATTGAGCCCAGCTCTGCGGTGGAACAAACTCGATAGTCGGACAGTGGATGACGGTGGCGCCGAGCGCTTCAAGTTTGGTGGTGATGCCTTCAGACTGGGACCGGGCGCGGGTGACGAGGATGGTCTTTCCAACCAACGACGGGCTTGGTGATCTCGGCTGATCGCCCCAGGCCGGATCAAATTCATTCATTGTTCACCAACAAAAAAAGAGAATAGTCTGTTGTTCGCGTTAAACGTGGCAAATTATACGTTTATCAGGTTTCCGTCGCAAGCCGCTGAGTTTTAGCATTTTGTAAGTGAGGGAATAAAAGCTCTTGTTCGGCTGAAAGCCTAACAAAAGGGATGTTGAGGCAATTCAACCCGCCTAAGTCTGTAGCCCTCGACAGTTAACGGTTGAAATGGTCCTCCGTTTCGGTATCAAGCCGGCCTTTTTTGGCGGATATTCGCCCTGCGGACGTCAAGGTATTTCTTGACTTGCCAAGTAATTGTTGATATAAAACTGGCCATAAACTAGCGTATGCGCAGGATTTAAACGTGGAGCTGGTTCATTCTCAACTCCGAGGTAACTGATGAGCAGCCTGATTACAAAAGCTACTAAGAGGGGCTTATCGGCGTCAAAAAGAATCCGCGCTACGAAGGGCAAGAAAGCAACCGCTAGAAAGCCAAAACGACCCGGAAGGATTACTGCTGCTCCGAAATCGAAAAAGCCGTCAGTAGGGAAAAAGCTTCCGTTGGCGAAAAAGGGGAAGCAAACATCCTCAACCAAGAAACTGAGTGGGCGTTCGGCAGCGACAAAGAAAGTTGCTGCGAAAAAGAAAAAAGTTTCCACTACTCGTGCAACGCCTAAGCGTGCAACGCCTAAGAAGGTCGTTTCCGCGAAGAAACCATCCCTTAAGAAGCAGACAGCCAAATTCTCCGCGCCAAAAAAACGGCCAACAAAGGCGCAATCTCGGAAGGCGATGCTCGCGAGACGACGAGCTTTTGTTCCAAAACCGCTTCCGGCGCCGCCCAAAAAGCCCCCGTCACCCGGGACGCTTGCTGCAGTCCGCGCTTTTGAGCAGGCTTTGCGGCTCTTCAATCGGCACGACTTCGGTCCGGCGAAATCGGCGTTTCTTTCGGTCCTCTCCAAATTCGCGGAGCAGGCCGAAATCGTCGCCCGCGCGCGCACGTACCTGACGATCTGCGAACAACGTCTCGCTCGTTCTCCCTCAGTGCCTCGTAATCCGGACGCTCTCTACAACCAGGGCGTGTTCGAGCTCAACCGTGGAGAAACTGACGAAGCAATTGGGCTGTTCGAAAAGGCGCTGAAGGTGGAACCGCGCGCCGACCATGTGTTTTATTCTCTAGCCGCTGCTTATGCCCGCCTCAACGATACTCCCAGGGCGATGGACGCTTTGCGTCGCGCGATAGGAATTCGTCCGGTCCAACGATCACATGCGCGCCGTGATTTGGATTTTGCCAGTCTCCGCAGCAATGAAGATTTCCAACAGCTAACCGGGTTTGGCTTCGACCTTTCCGAAGAGTAGTACACCCGGTCGCACGGCAGTTCTTTTTCTCACAATGAAAGAAACACATTCAGGGTTGAAGATTGTCTCCGTGGGTGGAGGAACGGGGCTATCGGCGCTTCTCTCCGGCCTAAAAGCTTTTGTCGGGAAGGATTCGGTTTCGCGTCCGGAAACAACTGAAGCTTGGATCGACACTCTTACCGCGGTTGTGACCGTCACCGATGACGGCGGCAGTTCGGGCAGACTGCGGGAAGAATTCCAGATACTCCCTCCAGGTGACATTCGAAACTGCATGGCCGCGCTTGCGGAAGATGAGCATCTGTTGACCCGGCTGTTCCAATATCGCTTCGAGTCGGGCGGAGATTTATCGGGCCATAGTTTTGGCAACCTTTTTCTTGCGGCGCTGGCGGGTGTCACCGGCGATTTTCTAGAGGCCATAAAGGTTAGTAGCGAAGTGTTGGCGATCAAAGGCCGGATCTTTCCTTCAACGGTGGAGGACGTCGCGCTGGTCGCAGAACTTGAAGATGGCCGGATAATTCGAGGCGAGACACGAATTGTGTCGTCGCGTTCGCCTATCAGAAGATTGCGGTTGTCCAGCGATAGCTGCCGTCCCTTACCGGAAACACTGGACGCGATCAAACATGCTGACATCATAACAATCGGTCCCGGCTCGTTGTACACGTCCCTAATCCCCAATCTCCTTGTAGGCGGGATCGTCGATGCGATGCGCGATTCGGACGCTCTGAAGCTCTATATCTGCAACATAATGACCCAGCCGGGTGAGACTGATCGTTTCGATGTCGAAGATCATCTTCGAGTCTTGTTTGAATACAGTCCTGATCTCGAGCTTGATTACGTTGTCGTAAACACGGCTCCAATCGGCGCGATGCTTCGCCAAAAGTACCTGGCCGACGGCGCCGCCCAGGTCGAATTCGAATCGCTGAGACAAAACACTCTGGATGACGAGCTGCGTACCGCCTTCATCGAGATGCCGGATCGGGTTCACGCTTTCCAACTGGTCTGTAGAGATGTTCTTCACGAGGATGGGCTGGTTCGCCACGATCCCGATAAGCTGGCCCGTCTTGTTCTCGAGCTTCGACAATCTGAAAAAGCTGATTCCTCGATGATCGCCACTAATCGTTTGCCCTGCTAAACAAACCTCTGTTAAACAAACCTCTCGCGCCAACCCGGAACGTAAGAGTAGAATCAAAAAGACCGTAACTTTTGAGACTGTTTTACCTTTGGCGAAGTACCGACGGGCGCCCTGGTAAAGAGATAGGCTTTGAAACCGAGACTGCCATCGGTTCAGCCAGGTTGACCTTTGATCTGACGGAAAGAGGATCTATGACGGATGTTATGATTCTGGCCGCGGGGCTGGGGACGCGCATGAAGTCCCGGCGGGCAAAGGTGCTGCACGAGCTTGCAGGCCTGCCGTTGGTTACTCACGTTCTTCGAGCCGCCTTCGAATTGGCTCCCGAAGCCATTTTTACGGTGGTCGGCCATCAGTCCGAGGAGGTCGAACGAGCCGTTCGCGATAGGTCGGTTCGACTCATCGAAACCACTTCGGCGGCCGCGCCCGAGCTTGAATTCATAATTCAGACTGAGCAAAAGGGGACCGGACATGCGGTGATGGCGAGTCGCGAGCTCCTATCCGGTCGACGCGGTCCGGTAGTGATACTTGCGGGAGACGCTCCTTTGATTGAGAGCGCAACGCTAAAGCACCTCGTTGAGACTCATAAAGCTGAGCAAAACGATGCGACGATGCTCACGGTAGTGATGGACGATCCCACCGGGTACGGGCGCGTCATTCGTGATGACGCCGGCGGGCTGCTGCGCTGCGTCGAGCAAAAGGATGGCTCGCCCGACGAGCTCGCGGTTCGCGAGGTCGGTGTAAGCATTTATTGCTTTGAGGTGACGTCATTGCTTGGAGCCCTTGATCGTCTGACAACCGACAACGCTCAGGGCGAGTACTATCTGACCGATGTGCCGAGAATAATGCAGCAACAAGGGAAGCGTGTTGGATTGCTGTGTCATTCGAATGCCGAGGAGGTGCTTGGCGTCAACACTCGGATCGAGCTGGCCGGTCTGGAGCGTAAGCTTCGGGAAAGGAAACTTCGAGAGTTGATGTTGTCAGGAGTGACCATTATCGATCCCGATACTACGTACGTTCACGGCGACGTCGAAATCGGTCAGGACTCGGTGATTCATCCCCAGGTCATTATCGAAGGCGTGAGCCGAATCGGTTCGGGATCCGTGGTCCAGTCGTGGACCAGACTCAAGAACGTCAACATCGGCGATGGAGTAACCGTCCGCAATTCATGTGTCATCGAGGACAGCACGATACGCGATCGCGCAACCGTCGGACCATTCGCCCGGCTGCGCGCCGGTGCCGATATCGGAGAAAAGGCAGTTATTGGCAATTTCGTTGAGGTGAAGAAGTCTAAGATTGGCGGAGGCTCCAAAGCGTCCCACCTGAGCTATTTGGGTGATGCTACATTGGGCGAACGGGTTAACATAGGAGCCGGTACGGTGACTTGCAATTACGACGGCGTACGCAAGAACGAAACGATAATCGAAGATGAAGTCAAGATCGGAAGCGATACAATGTTAGTGGCGCCGGTGCGAGTCGGACGCGGGTCGGTTACCGGCGCCGGCACCGTCGTTACCAGGGATGTGCCACCCGACTCGCTGGCTGTCGGTGTTCCTGCGGTCGTCAAGAAGAAGCTAAGATAACCGGGTTGGTGGGAAAGCAGGTTGGAGCTCTGAACGCGATTCGCCGGTAAAAGCCTTATGCACTGGCAAAAGGAAGGAAGACGCTGATGTGCGGTATAGTCGGGTATGTCGGAGATAAACAGGTTGTCGGAGTGATCCTCGATGGACTCAAGAAACTGGAGTATCGAGGGTACGATTCGGCGGGGATCGCTGTCGTCGATGAGCAGGGCACCCTCACGATTCGACGGGCCGAGGGCAAGCTGAGGAACCTCGAAGAATTGATTCGACTGAAGCCGCTCGACGGTAGCTACGGCATCGGACACACGCGATGGGCAACTCACGGCCGGCCCACTGAAGAGAACGCCCATCCGCACCGCGATTGCTCCGGTCGCGTCGTGGTTGTCCACAATGGAATCATCGAGAACTTTCTGCCGCTCAAGCGGAAGCTGCAATCCGAGGATCACACCTTTTCCACCGAGACCGACACCGAAGTCATTGCCCATCTGATCGAAAAATATCTAAACGAAGGCGAGCCGACTCTCGAGTCGGCGGTTCGCCGAGCGGTCGCGGATCTGCGCGGAATTTATGCGCTGGCGATCATGTCGTCCGACGAGCCGGAGAAAATCGTTGCCGTGAGACAGGGACCACCGATCGTGATCGGTCTGGGCCAGAACGAATACTTTGTCGCGTCTGATGTTCCGCCGGTGCTTTACCACACTCGCGATGTGTTTTACCTCGGCGACGGCGAAGTTGCAGTGCTGACGCGCGATGGTGTGACCGTCACTGATTTCGAAGGCGATCCGGTTTCTCCGGATGTGCAGAGAATCACCTGGGACCCGATCGCCGCGGAGAAGGGCGGATTCAAGCACTATATGTTGAAGGAGATTTACGAACAGCCGCGTGCCGTTCGCGACAGCATAATCGGCCGCGTTTCCCAGACCACCGGCCGCGTCTATCTCGACGAAATGGAAATCAGCGAGGCCGAGTTCCGACAGTTTACCAACATTAAAGCGATCGCCTGCGGCACGAGCTTGCACGCGGCAATGGCCGGCAAGTACATGCTCGAAGAACTGGCGCGGATTCCGGTTGAAGTCGATTACGCTTCGGAGTTCCGCTATCGCGATCCGATCATCGACGACAAGACTTTGATGATTGCGATTTCGCAATCGGGTGAGACTGCCGATACGCTTGCGGCCGTTCGTGAATCGAGAGAAAAAGGCGCCAGGATTCTGTCGATTTGCAACGTCCAGGGTTCGATGCTCACACGCGAGGCGCACGGAACGGTGCTGACGCACGCCGGCCCTGAGATCGGAGTTGCTTCAACCAAGGCGTTCACAAGCCAGATGACCGTGCTGTACCTGCTGGCTCTTCACCTTGGCCAACAGCGCGGCGTGTTGAGCGAAGAGGAATCGCTCGAGCATATACACGCACTCAATGGATTGCCGGTGAAAATGGAAACGCTGCTCGGTTGCGACGATCTTGTTGAGAAACTTGCCCGCGAGTTCCATCGCGCGCAGGACTTTCTTTACCTGGGACGAGGAATCAACTATCCGATCGCTCTGGAAGGCGCGTTGAAGCTCAAGGAGATTTCCTACATTCACGCCGAGGGTTATCCGGCCGGTGAGATGAAACACGGTCCGAACGCTCTGATAGATGAAGATCTACCGGTGGTGGTAATCTGCACTCGTGATGAAACGAGCGAAGCGTCGAAGCTACGCTATGAGAAGACGCTTTCGAATATGGTCGAGGTGAAAGCACGCGACGGCGTCGTTATCGCGGTCGTTACCGAAGGAGATACCGAACCCCTCGAGATAACGGATCGAGTGATCGAGATACCCCGTGCCAGCGATCTGATTTCGCCGATCCTCTCAATCATCCCGCTTCAGTTGCTGGCATATCACATCGGTGTGCGTCGAGGCTGCGACGTCGATCAGCCTCGCAACCTTGCGAAGTCGGTTACAGTGGAGTGACCTGGCGAACCTTTGATGATGGCGTCAAGAACGCTTTCGGGTTTCTGGTTTGTAGTTTCTGGTTTGTAGTTTCTGGTTCTATTGTATTGATCGGCTTAGGTTGGTATGAAGGGAGCACCTAAACCAGAAACCAGAAACCAGAAACTAGAAACCAGAAACTAGAAACCATGACGCCGCCCATGCAATCGCAACGATCATTCAAGCTGCCGCCTCTCAAATTGCACACGCGAACCACTATCGTGACTTCAGGCGTGCTGGTCGTTGTCTTTGCGATAATCGCGATTTTTTCGGATCTTGCGATCACCAAGCTCGGGGATCAACAGGAACGCCAGCAAGCTCAACTGCTTGCGACCCGAGTGGCGGACACCGTCGAGCATCACATCAAGCGATTGAAGGTTCGAATCGAACGGCGAAAGAAGGCGGCGCCGGTTCAGGAAGAAGCCGACACTACCACCATACCGGACTGGGCGGACGTCCAGGAAGAAATCGAAGACACTATTGCCAAAAACAATCCGCATCTTACGGAGGTCCGAGTGTTTCAACGCCTCGGCCCCGGCGCCTGGAGCGAACCGATCAGGATTCCATCGGATGCCGATCCGCTGACTCAAGAAGAAGAGAAGGCTGCGTCCCAGCAGATCGACAGCTCACAGGTCGTTTCAGTCAAGCATCAGGACACAAACAGGTTGATCACCGCTCGAGCTGGAATCAATGTAGTCGACGCCGGCGGCCCGACTCATTTTGGAACCGTAACGGTGCTTCTGACTTTCGATGCGAGCCAAAGTTCGGCCGCCGAACTTCGCCGGCTGATGTGGCCGTTAATGCTGCTGGCCATCATTTCAATCACACTGATGACGTACTTTCTTTTCCGTCATCTGGTGTACAAACCGATCGATAGTTTGCTGCTGGCGATGTCAAAAGCCGAGGAGGGCGATCTTGCGGTTGAGGTAGCAACCGCTTCTCCGGATGAGGTCGGGCTTCTCACATCGCGGTTCAATCGAATGCTCGGCAGGATACGGCAGATGACCGAGCAGTTAAATATGGAGCAGCGACGGCTGGAAGACCGAGTCCACGAAGCCACGGCCGAGATCGCCGACCGTACGGGGCAGCTTGAAGAAGCGAACCTCCGTCTGTTTGAAATGCAGCGGCTCTTGACTCAGCTCGAACGACTGGCCGCCGCGGGCCAGCTTGCTGCGCAGTTTGCCCACGAAGTGGGGACGCCGCTCAACCTGATTTCTGGTCACGTCCAGTTGCTGCGCGCGCGAGCCCGGGATGAACGCGTAACGAAGCGGCTCGATGTCATCGCAGGTCAGATTGACAGGATAGCGAACATAGTTCGTTCAATGCTGGATTCGACCCGCAGGCCCGTTCCTCACCTTGAAGCGATAGACGTCAACTCGCTACTCGCTCAAATACTCGATGCAACACAGCCAACACTCGCATCGCGAAATGTCGAGCTCCACGTTGACATGAACGATGCGCTTCCGCCGATCAAAGCGGATTCAGATCAGCTTCAGCAGGTGTTTATCAATTTGATCAACAACAGCCTGGATGCCATGCCGCATGGAGGAAGTCTAAATGTCTCAACCGCAATGGGCAGCGATGCGGTAGTGATCGTTCTGGCAGACAGCGGAGAGGGAATCGCGAAAGATGAACTCGATCTGATTTTTGATCCGCTATTCTCGACCAAACAGGGCCGCGGCACAGGTCTGGGGCTCACGATCGTAAAACAGATAGTCACCGAGCATGGCGGCGATGTCGAAGTCGAAAGCGAACCCGGACAGCAGACTATCTTTCGGATAACGTTTCCACTTACGGCTAAACAAGGCGCTAACGGCGACGGAGGGCCCGCCTCAACGACCCGGCCACCGAACGAGAAGGCGATTCAAAGTTCGGAGCTGGACATTAAGAGCTCGGCACTGGTGTCTGAATGAAACGCATCCTCGTCATAGACGATGATCTCGAGACCTGTAACTTTCTTACCGAAATTTTCGCCGAGGAAGGATGGCAGGTCACTTCCAGTCAAAGCGCCGAAGTGTCTCGCGATGCAGTCGCGAGTACTCGCTTCGACTTGATCGTGAGCGACATAAACCTGGGAGGAAGAACAACCGGCGTCTCACTGCTCAAGGAGTTCAAGGCCATCTCTCCCGACTCAGAAGTCATCCTGATAAGCGGATTCGGTACCCTCGAAACGGCGGTCGAAGCGGTTCGCGAGGGAGCATTCGATTACATCAGCAAGCCGTTTAACGTAAATGAAGTGATCGCGACCGCCCGCCGCGCGCTCGAGGGTCGAGACGCGGTGTCCCCGGCAGCCGTGCTGCTCAAAGAGTACAGCGAGGCATCGGGTCTTGTGGGTCATAGTCACAAGATGATCGAGTTGTACAAACAAATAGCCGTTGTCGCCCCCTCGCGCTCCACCGTTCTGATAACCGGCGAGTCAGGAACTGGAAAGGAACTGGTTGCTCGGGCGTTGTATCTCAACAGCCCCAGATCCAAAGCATCATTTGTCGCGGTGAACTGCGGAGCGATCACCGAAACGCTTCTCGAGTCCGAATTGTTCGGCCATGTCAAAGGTAGCTTCACAGGCGCAACAGCCGACAAACGCGGGCTGTTTGAAGAAGCCGACGGGGGAACCATACTTCTGGATGAGATCGGCGAGACCAGTCAGGCAGTGCAGGTCAAGCTGCTAAGGGTCTTGCAGGAAGGTGAGATGCGACGGGTCGGGAGCGCACGTCCGATCCGGGTCGACGCGCGCGTGCTTGCCGCTACAAACCGCGATCTCGAGCGGGATGTGAAAGAAGGTCGATTCAGAGAGGACCTCTTTTATCGATTAAGCGTCGTGACTCTTCGCGTTCCACCTCTGCGCGAGCGAACAGAAGACCTGCCGCTGTTGGCGGCAAACGCTCTACGACAGGCGCGTGAAGCCGGCGCCCGGGCGACAACGATTTCCGAAGAAGCGCTGGCTGTGCTCACCCAATACGAGTGGCCGGGTAATGTGCGGGAGCTCGAGAATACGATCGCCCACGCCGCGCTCTATGCGCGCGGTCATGTGATAGCGCCGGACGACCTTCCCGCAAAAGTACGAAAGCAATTTCGCCAGTACGAGGAGAACAAGACTCAATCAATGTTTCAGGATCTACCGTCGCTCGATGAGCTCGAGCGACGCTATGTCATCCATGTTCTCCATAGCGTAGGCGGGAGTCGAACTCGCGCGGCCGAGGTGCTTGGCATTGATCGTCGCACTCTCTATCGAATGGCGGAACGCTTTGGCATCAATCTGCAGGAGAGCGGCGAGTAAAAGAATTTGTCCGGCCCACCTCGTAGTAACGAATTTTTCGTTTCTTTTTTTGCGCACTTATGCGAAAGGAAGAACGAATAAATTCGTTACTACGTAGACCAACTCTTCACCGGCGTTAATTCTGATCGTGTGGCTCTTTTGTGTGACTAGACAAAACGGCCACATCCAGGACCCCTGAGACTCAGGCGGTGAATCGCAGTTCCCGAGCCGTAAACCCCTCCCGTCCTTGACTTAGCGCTAAATTGCCGAGTCCTCCATCACAGGAACAAACCTTGCCCTTTGTTTGATAACTTGCCCCGACGAAGCTCCAGACAATGGTCGCTCGCGTCTGCGGCAAGAAAAAACAAACGGAGGACAAGGAATGAAAAGGACGCTTATTAGTGCCGTCATAGCTTTGGTTCTCGCCGGGACAACGGCGTTTGCAGGTCAGAACAAAAACGCTCCCGCGAAAAAGCCCGCAGCGAAGACCGCTGCGGCGACAACGACCACCACAGGCGACATGAAGCCGAAGGTTAAGAAGAGAAAGAAACGCGCCGTCAAGAAGGCCACCGCGAACACCAGTGGCTCAACGACCGGCGCTGCCAAAAAGCCCGCAGCCAAAAAGGGCAATTCCAACAAGTAACACCTTCATTAGACTGAAGGGACAGAAGGGACTGAAAGGACGGAAAGGACCGAAACGAAGAGACTGGTCTTTTCATCCTTTCGGTCCTTTCAGTCCCTTCTGTTCCTTTCCGTCTCTTCTGTCTCTTCCGTTTCCGTCCCTTCTGTCCCTTCCGTCCTGGCAGCTGCTATATTGAGTGAGCCCGCGTTGAGGAGCGCTCAAATTAGCTCAACGCGAGTGTTCGGGGATCGCGTTATGAATCATGTCAAACAGCTTTCCCGCGAGTCGGCCGCGCTTGCGGTTATCGATATGCAGGAGGCTTTTCGCCCGGTGATGCCGGACTTCACCGAGGTTGCGTCGCGGATCGCGCTGGCGGTTGAGGGCGCGCGGCTGCTTGAAGTCCCCGTGATCGTGACCGAGCAATATCCGAAAGGTCTCAAGCATACCGCCCAGGAGATCGTAGCCCGAATGCCGGTCGAACTAAAACCCATCGAGAAGTTTTGCTTTAGCTCGTGCGGCGCGGAAGACTTTGTCAATCAACTCACCAGCCGCAATATTAAACAAGTGTTGGTCTGCGGGATCGAAGCCCACATTTGTGTTCTTCAAACATCACTTGATCTATTGACCCGGGGTTTCGAGGTCTTTCTGCTCGTAGACTGCATTACGTCGCGTAAACCCGAGAACAAGCAAGCCGCGTTGGACAGGTTGACTCAGGCGGGCGCGATTCACGCAACGCTCGAGATGGCGCTGTTTGAGATGATGCGTACGGCGGAATCCCCGCAGTTCAAGGCGATTCAGAATCTTATCAAATGAAGGATTTAAACCCGCGGCAGCAGGAAGCCGTGCAGACTATCGAGGGGCCGCTGCTGGTTCTGGCCGGCGCAGGCTCGGGAAAAACCCGCGTCATAACCTCCCGCATTGCCTACCTGATCGAGCACGCCGGTGTTCAACCGTGGCAAATCCTCGCCGTCACTTTCACCAATAAGGCGGCAGGAGAAATGAAGGCCCGAGTTGAAGCGGATCTGAGCGCCGGTCTGCAAACCGCTTCGCCGCTGATATCGACCTTTCATTCGCTGTGCGTGCGAATCCTTCGGCGGCACATCGAAGCATTGAACGCAGGCTACACTCGAAGCTTCACGATCTACGATCAGGATGATCAGGTGCGGGTTGTCCGTCAGATCATGAAGGATCTCGATATCGACGACAAAGCGTTGACCGCGCGACAGGCGCTCGGCGCAATAAGCGGCGCGAAGAACCGCGGGACGTCACCCGCTGCAATCGCGAATCAGGGCGAATATGTGAGCGATCGCAACGAGAAGATTTCTCGGATCTTCAAGCTGTATGAAGAGCGGCTTAAGAAGGCGAACGCGCTCGACTTTGATGACTTATTGATCAAGGCGGTGGAGTTACTTCGTCGGGTTCCCGAAGTTCGCCAGCAATATCACAATCGGTACAGACACGTAATGATCGATGAGTTTCAGGATACCAACGGAATCCAGTACGAGCTTGCGCGGTTGATTGCGGTCGGTTCGACGAAAAGCAACGGGGCGGTCGACGCCGACGCCCTGTGGAAGGACCGCAGCCTCAGCGTTGTCGGCGATATCGATCAGAGCATCTATTCCTTCAGAGGTTCAGACTTCAACATCATCCTCGGTTTTCAGCACGACTTCGCGGGTACAAAGATCATAAAGCTGGAGCAGAACTATCGCTCGACACAAACCATCCTCGAAGCCGCAAACCGGGTGATCGAAGTCAATCGTCAGCGGCTTCCAAAAACGCTCTTCGCCACACCCGAGCTGGGTCAGGGTGAAAA
Source organism: Blastocatellia bacterium (assembly GCA_035649735.1). Lineage (GTDB taxonomy): Bacteria > Acidobacteriota > Blastocatellia > UBA7656 > UBA7656 > Onstottus_A. Next base: position 25,058 of record DASRIZ010000470.1, read on the forward strand.
GATCCGTTATTACCAGGCCTTCGATGCCGAGAGCGAGGCGGCATTTGTCGCCGATCGTATCGTCGATCATCAGCGACAGTCATATGATCTGCGCTCGGTGGTGCTCTATCGCACCAACGCCCAGTCGCGATTGTTTGAGGAAGCGCTAAGGCGGCGAGGGATCGCTTACAACATCGTCGGCGGGTTTTCGTTTTACGATCGTGCTGAAGTCAAAGACATCATCGCTTATTTGAAACTTGCGATGAACCCGCAAGACGACGTCGCTTTGGCTCGAGTGATAAACGCGCCGCCGCGCGGGATAGGCAAGACAACCGTCGACATCCTTCAAAACAAACAGCGTGAGCTTGGTCTTTCGATGTGGGAGACGATCGATCTAGCGGTGTCGAATCGAGCGGTTGGGCCTCGCGCGACTACGTCGCTCGAGGGCTTCACCCGGATCATCAAGGCGCTCCGCGATCGCGTGGGCGAGGGTCAGCCGCTCAGCGAGATCGTGCGGGCGGCGACGCTTGACACAGGGTATGTGCGTTCGCTTGAAGAGGAGAAGACCGTTGAAGCCGAGGGTCGATTACTCAACATCGAAGAGCTTGTGACGGCGGCGGTCGAGGCCGAAGAGCAAGGCGAAACGCTCCAGGATTTTATCGATCACGCGGCGCTTGTGTCAGACACCGACCAGTACAAGGCTGACGCACGCGTAACATTGATGACCATGCATTCGGCTAAGGGTCTCGAGTTCCCGCTGGTGTTCATCGTTGGGTTGGAGGAAGGACTCTTCCCGCACTCGCGGGCATCGGCCAGCGAAGAGGACCTCGAGGAAGAGCGAAGGCTCTGCTATGTTGCGATCACCCGTGCGCAGAGGGATCTCTATATCACCCACGCGATGAAACGACGCATCTTTGGTGAAGAGGATGTAACCGAACCGTCACGGTTTTTGAACGAGCTGCCGCTCGAGCTTATGCAAAACCTCTCGACTGGGCCGTCGTGGCTGGGATTCGCGGAGCGTCCCGACACTCGGCATAACCGCGAAGCGGCGGCCGCTATGCGAAGCGAACCCACGCGCGCGGTCAAGAACACTTCAAACTACTCGGGCAAGACTTATAACTCTGTCGACGGCGTTCGCGAGTTCTTCAAGAGTCGGACGGGGTCGGGCGCAGGACAGAATCGAGCCGGAGCGGAAGAGCGGAGGGGCAGAGGGGCAGAGGAGCGGAGGAGAGATTCGGCAGGCAAACCTGCGGGTGATGCGCAGGGGCCGTTTCGCGTCGGCGCGAGAGTAAAGCATGCTAAGTATGGAACCGGAGTGGTGCTCCGATCGGAAGGCGCGGGAGAGGACGCCAAGCTGACAGTGAGCTTCCCGGGTTACGGACAAAAAAAGTTTGTCGCGAAATTTGCGGCGCTCGAGAAGGCGTAGCAAATCCCACCAACTGCGAGCCCGTGTGAAAACTCCAGTAATACCCCCAACTTCAGTTGGGGGTCATTTAGTTTTACCCTACGTGGCGCGTTTGCAGCGCCAGGAAGCAGAAAGAGAAGCCGCCCGGGCCCTCGTAGGTTGAAACTAAAGAACCCACAACTGAAGTTGTGGGTGTTGGGATTTCCCGCACTCTCGCAGTTGGTCGAATTTGTGGAAACAACGAACAAATAGCCTTTGTCTTCACTGCGTGAATTCAACTCCAACCGCATCGCCCGCAAGCTTTGATTGACCCGGCATCGGCTTGAAGTAGATGAACGCAATTCTGTTGACGCTTCCACACTTCACCTCTCCTTCAACTTGCGGATCCTGGCTGTAAAACTCGAGCTTGTCCTTGTCGTTCACCGCGAAGCGCAGGAGATCGTCTTTCGTATTTACGACCAGAGTCCACTTGCCGGCCTTGCATTCAATTGAAACCAGGACGCCGCGAATCGTCTGCGCGCCCTCTATTTTTAGAGAAGGTCTCCTGACGAGCCGGGGCGGAGCCGGCTCACCCGAAGCAGTCGCATCTGTCTCCGGTTTTCGATCAATACCCGTCTCAGATCGAGGCCCCTCGGCGAAAACTGGAGCCGGCCGGCTGGCGTATTCGATCATTTTCATGGTCGACTCGGCCGAAGCCTTTAGCGACGGTTCCACATCGGCGGCAAGCAGCGGAGCGAGCGTTTTCCTGGCCGCATCGAATTCCTTCATCCGCGTCTGAAGTCCGGCGAGATTCAGGATTAGGTGTTTGTTTTGCGGAGCCAGTCGGATTGCGATCTTCAGGCTGTCGGCTCCTTCCTTAAAGTTCTCCCCGGTCACAAGCGACAAGAATCCAAGGGCCGCATGCGAATACGCAAAGCCAGGCATTAGCTTGATCGAAATCCGCAGCTCCTCCGCGATCGTTTTGGCCACTGCCGGCGGAATGCCTCCAACCGCTTGCCGCCTCAGCGAATCGGCATAGTAGTAGTGCGCAAGGTGGTTCTTTGACCCGCGCGTCGCCGCCTGTTTGAAATGTTCCAGTGCCTCGTTGAAGTTGTTGCGGCGCATCGCAACAAAGCCGAGGCCTTCGTAGGAGCGCGGCAGTTCGGGCTCCAGCTCGACCGCTTGTTTGAACAGAACCTCAGCTTCATCAAGACGCTGGGTGCGCGCCAACAGGTTCCCGAGATAAAACTGCGCCTCGCCCTCCGAAATCGGTCTTAGTGATATCTCCTTCTCCCCTTCGGTACTCGCAAGCGTGTAGACGTTGATCGTGTAGGTGTTCCTGCCGACGTATGACCGTATCTGTTTTTCCATTTCCGCCGGCGTAACCTTGAAGGCCTGAGCAAACGCGCTTTTCTCGTCGACCCCTCGGTTGATCAGGTTGGTGTACTCGCCTAACTGCGGCTGGCGTACATTCTTATCGCCGAACATCAAATAGTGCGTAAGCGCCCACGATTCGGCGTAGAAGATGCCCTGCTTTTCACGCTCGTTGTAGGTAGGTGAACCGTGACGCACGTCTAAAAGATCCTGAAGAGGTATGAATGTCTTGTCACGCAGCAACATCACGTGTCGAGATATCGGAGCGCCCAGTGTCACTTTCTTATCGTCGACGTCAAAGCTCGAATAAAGTTCCGCCAGCCCTTCCTTCAACCATATCGGCCACTGTCGCGGCGTGATGCTTGTCAGCAGATGAGTGTACTCGTGATAGATCAGCGCCATCGGGTTTTCCTGATGAGCGCTGATATCCACGGCGATCAGGTTTTCGTCATCGCCGCCCTGGAAATAGCCCGCCAGGTTTGCCGGCTTCCCGTTGTACAGAGGCTTGTAAGGTTTAAACGAGCCGTCGTGCTTGAAGACCATCACGGTCGTCGGGACCGAGCGTTCGAGCGGCAGACTAAACAGCTTTGAGAATACGAAATGAAACTGTTCGAGCCTGAGCGCAAGTCTGCGAGTGCCGCCTTCGTCAGCGTTGCTGATGATGTTGAAGTTTTTGGTGGTGAGGTTGACCCATTTGTCTTTCGCTTCCGCGGGCGCTGATTGCACAAAAACAACCAGGCAAACAGCGAAGACAGCTTTCAGAAGCAATGTTTTCATGGCCTTGCTCCAGAACGAATTGATTATTGGCTGGCTAACTATACGATCAGCGGACGCGCGCTAAGGACTTGTTCATTCGACAACCGCGGCGCGCGCTCCGCGTCATCGAGAGCTGAGACGCGTGCTACCACAACATCAGACAAGCTGAGGTCGAATCCGACATGAACTGTTGGATATCATCCTTATGCTGCCGCAGTATCTCTTCAACGACACTGGTCGAGCAGTTCCCTCTGCGGATCCATAGAACTTTTGGCGGATGCCCATAGAGCAAACTTCGTTGGTAGAAGTCTGAGTCCTTAGAAACGATCACCCAGTCATTAGCCGCCGCGTGGTCCCATATCTCCTTATCCTCGGTCTGCGTCAACCCTAGATCGCGAACATGCATCGCTCCTGGGTAGATGTCGTCAAGAGCGCGCGGAAGAAGAAAAGAGAGATTCTGATCAAACAGGAGCTTCACGCCGAGATGCTCATTAGTCTGCGCTCGCCGTCCGCCGCGAAGGCCAGACAGGCCCGGATGTCCTCTCGCGTCAACTCGGGGAAATCTTCTAGAATTTCATCCTCACTCATTCCAGAGGCAAGGTAATCCAGAACATCGTAGACCGTGATTCGCATGCGACGGATGCACGGCTTTCCACTACGCTTACCCGGCTCAATCGTAATGTACTTCGAGTAATCCATACCCGCAAATTACGTGCGTTAGCCTTTGTCGTCAAGCAAGTCGTGAGCGGTCCAACCTTGATTACCAACCCTGAGATGGGCTGATTCTTGCTGAGCCTCTCGCAAAAGTCAAACAAGGCGAGGGAGGGACAGGGCGTCGGCTGGCGCCGACGCCGGCACGCGATTCTTGTCAGGATGATTGAAATGTTTTTCTAGTAACTGACATTTAGAATCGAGAGCGAGCTGACAGGCGGATTTCGGTTTCAGATCAGCTTCGAGTCCTTGCAGGTTGTGCATTAAACGATCAAAAAGCGGGCAGGGTAGGACAGCACGCCCACCACACTCGACGACTTCCTGAAAGCTTACGCCCGGAAGGCGGGTGCTTGATCGATAGATTTTGCGAAAGCTCCAAAGGGGGATCAAATCATCAGCATGC
>DASRIZ010000471.1:0-26630 GCA_035649735.1 Blastocatellia bacterium
CTGTATACAAACCTGTGACGCACGTCGTAGTTGGCGTTCGCACGCTCGGCCCGTCGATCACGGCTGTCCTGCGGCAGGGCGCGCGCGCCCTCCAGATCAAACAGATCCGAGACCTCGTCAATTGCGTGCGACCATGTGTAAGCGGTGGTGAATTGGATCCCTTTTGAGAACCGCTTGTTAAGCTGGAGTTGAAGACTATGGTAGATCGAGTTTGCGTCCGACTCGATCGAAGTGAATGATCCAAGCAGGGGAAACGGTCTCAATTCGGCGGCGCCAATATTTGGTGGAATGCTGATGCCAAAGAGCACGGGGAATATTGCATTAGGCACCCCGGCGACGTCTTGCCCCAGAACCTGATCAACCAGCGGTATCGCATTCGGTCCGAGATTCGGCGTCGCAAACCTGAGTAGATGCGCTCCTCGCGTGCCGACGTAGGCTGCGGAAGCCAGCAAGTCGCTACCGAACTGGTGTTCGACCGTAAGCCCCCAATGCTGAGAATACGGAGTAACCAGATCGTTTCTAGGGAGAACGAAACCTGGTCCAGCTGCAAGATTCGTCAGCAAGGAGGCCGCCACCACCGCTTCTACGACCGTGTTGCCTTTGCTCGGGTCAAACCTATTCAAGGTTCCGGGAACCGCGAAAATGACCGAAGGATTAGCCGGGACAAACGGGTGTGAAAGCAGAGAGCTTCCTTCTGGATCATCGATATCGAAGTTTGTGTTAAACCCTCCAAGGTTGATAGTCAGGAAGGTCGGGAACACATTGCGCGATTGGCTTATTACCGCGCCAAGGATTTGATCGTAGTAGATCCCGTAACCGCCTCGAACAGATGTCTTGCCGCGTCCGAAGGGATCCCAGGCAAATGCTATGTGAGGCGCAAAGTTGTTCTTGTCCAGCTGGAATATTTTCTCGCGCCCGTCAAGGAACAGCTCTAAGCCGGAAACACCGAAAGCGGCTTTTTCGATATCTTGAAAAGCCTTGACCTCGGGAGAGCTGAAGGTTGATTCGATCTTGCGGTCGGCTTCGGTTGGTACCGTATTTAGTTCATATCTCAACCCAAACGTAAGAGTAAGATTCGGGCGGACGCGAAACTGATCCGAGACAAAGAAGTTGTGTTGCCAGTATCTCAGACGAATGCTCGAGTCCGGGTCACCGTTGGACAAGGTCTGGAAGAACCCCGTTGCAGCGCCCGCAGCCAAATAGTCCTTTCCGAAATAGTAAGGAGCCGGGTTTCCCAGACGTGTGGTTAGCTGCTCCTCTGAAATATCCTTCGCGCCGCTGAACACCGCGAGCGGGCGGAAGTTTCTATCCAGAAAACTGTCGAGTCGAGTGTGACGGATGTCGAACCCGGCAGTTAGCCGATGCTTGCCTCTATTAGAGATCATTGTGTCGGCAAATTGATAAGTGTTGTTGGTTCGTCCTTGAGGGAAATTGAAAACATCCACTCCCAGAGGACTGAAGCCGGAAGCTTTGACCTGTCCAATCGGACCAGTCCCGGTGGTCGCAAGGCCCGGGATCGAGCCGAATCCGCTCTCAGTGTCAGTGCCCGGAATCGAAAAGAAGGCCGGTGAGCCGAGCGAACCATTGAACAGAAGAGGCGCATTCAAAAGAAACGGTACATCGGGAAGCGCCTCGGATCGGAGCAAGAACGGATTGCGCACTTCTTCGAATTCCAGATTGGTCCTGCCAAAAGAGAATCGAAATTGATTCGCGGTAGCTGACGACAGCGCACTGTTAAACGACAATGCAACGTCCTGGGTGTTAACCAGCGCGCGAAGCGTCGAAAAAATTGCCTCCCCTGTTACCGGCAGCGTCGTGTCGCCGTCGGTCGAGTTGTACCGGCCAGTCAGAGAGTGATCTCTGCCGAAGGCCTTGAGGTTATGATCCAGCTTCACCGAGTAGATGGTTCCGTCGGCGCCCGCCGGAAGGACTTCGGTAAAGGTGTTGTCGCGATATGGTCCGCCAGGGTTATTTGGAAACGGGAACAAGCTTAAGAAGGAGTTTCCGGTCAACGATGCGGGAAAGACGAGCGCACCGTTGGTCAAACGCAGTCCGACACCCCCTGAGCTGAAGACGCCGCGTTCGTCAATTGTTGGCACGGCGAAGTGAGACTCGCGGCTTGCATTAATATCCTGATGTTCAAATGAGCCGAAGAAACGAGTCCGTTCTCCAATTGGACCGCCAAACACCAGACCGTATTGAGCGCGTGTATACGGGTTCTTCCCGCCCACCGGGACAGTAACGACAAGCGGCGCTCCGTTCAAGGTTGCCGGTTGCCCGTTACCGGTGAGCCTGAGACTCGAAATGCCCGCATCGGAGTCGAACACATCTCGCGCTCTTAGTGATCGATCCGTTAGAAATCCGTAGATCGTACCGTGGTAACCACTACCGCCCGATCGAGAGACCGCGTTTACCTGAGCACCCATGTTGCGGCCATACTGAGGTTCAGGCAGAAGCGTGGATATTTGAAACTCTTGCACGCTTTCTATTGACTGTGGCACGAGCGATGTAAAACCCTGACGGCGGACGCCGACTTCTTCGTCGTTGTTGTCGGAACCATCGATAGTGAAGTTGTTAGATCTGCTGCGCAGTCCATTCACCGAAAACTGGCCGGTAGTCCCTACGCCCGGACCGATTCCCGGACCGACGCTAGTGCCGATCGACAGTGGGGGAGGAGCAACGCCCGGAACCAGGAAAGCAAGGTCATCAAAGCTGCGTATGCCAGGCAACGGGAGCACCAGTAGGAATCTCTCGTCGAAATTCCCACCGCGGGTCGCATTCGAGGTGTTGGCAAGCCCAGCTACATCAGACTCATCGGTCGCGGAGACCTGCCTTGGCGTCGTCGGCGTGGGCTGAGTCACCGGAGGTGTAGTGGGTTGCGGCTGGGTCACTGGAGGTCGCGTTACCGGTGGCGGAGCGACCGGAGGAGGCGCAGCTGCTCCAGCCTTTTTCAAGACGATTGGTGGAGGCTGGTCGGCTCGCTCGGTATTGGTAATATGAATTAGAAAGTTGTTAATGACCGAGTTTCTGGGATCGCTGTCATTCTCATAGCCCTGTTTGGCGGCCGTAATTCGATACCTGCCGGCGGGCAAGATCCCTACGTAATAGATTCCTTCATTGTTGCTGACAGTAGTACGCTCGAGTCCAATCTCCTCGTGGGTGATTGTGATGATCGCGCTTGGGAGTGGATCGAGCGATCCAGCTTCGAATACGCGCCCTTGAATTGCCCCGGTATTCTGGGTCTGCGCGATGACTTGTTGCACGTTTGCGCCAGAGACTGAAAGCGCGAGTAACAAAGAGAATATTTTCGTTCCTACTTTGGACATTAATTCTCCCCCTTATTAGACGAACCATTGATGAAGACCGTTGAAGCTCATGGACCGTTAGGCCCGGGTTGATTGGGCTGTCAGATCATGGGAGCCCGATCCTGACGGACGCACAATAACACGAGAAGAATCGTTGCTTCAATTGCAGCCCTACCGTCATTTGGCTGGAATTATGCTCACAAATTGAATGACGAATTCCTCGCCGTCTTTTGTGCCAAAACCGATCTTTCCATTTGAGAAAGTGGTATCAGTCATCAGGCTGAAGGGCTGCGGCTGAGTGGCTTTCGGGTTGCTCTTCACTTGAAGGAAGTGTTTTATCTCCGGACCGCGCGCCTCGATGATTATGTGAAACTTATCGCCAGGGACGCCCAGGTCTTCGGGGACGCGGAACAGCTTGAGTAACTTCGCCTGACCATTCTGATAAAGGAATGTCTGGAACATGTTGGGCGATCCAGCGGAGGGCCCGGTCAGTTGGAACAGATAGCAGGTGTTTTCATCCTGACCGCGTAGAACCCACACTGCTCCTTTGCCGTTCCCAAAGACCAGGTCAAATTCCATCCTGAAATCTTTATAGCTTGTGTCCTTGATCAGCCCTATCCCGGGGCCCTGAACCTTTAACTTCCCGGAACTTGCTAGCCAACCCTTTGGCGCGTTCCAAAACTTCGGGCCCTGATCAAAGGTATCGACGAACTCCGGAGAGAAGGTCGTTCGGTTCAGCGCCAGCTTTATCTCCGCCGGCCCGGCACTGAAAGTCTGAGCCTTTTCAGCCGGTTCGTATTCGTTTTTCTTGGCGCGAATTCGATGCAGGCCCGGAGCGAGATTCGAAATCCTGATTTCACCCTTCTCGTTGGCGCGGCCGCTATAATTTTCATCAATGTAAATCTCGGCCTCGGGCTCGGTCTTGACCATCAACCCAACAAGCGCCGCCTTGAACTCAGCCGCAATATACTTGGTTCGGCCGTCCTCGACGTCTACTTCCCGGGTCCATTCGATTTGATCTGGTTGTATGACTTTCACCTTGTGGCGGCCTGCCGCGACATCGGCCAACTCGATGAGCTTTTCTTCTTTCCTAATTCTTGCGCTCAGAGCCTTTTGATCATCGATCAACACTGTCGAGCCGGGGTCGACGCCGCCGATTTGAATGACGCCGCCCAGCGGAGTGAGCTCCACCGGGATCGCTTCGTCAGTCTCTAACCTGATGCCCGAAACTCGTTTTGACGAGTACTTAGCCGCGCTGACTTCGATGTCATACAGACCGGGTGGAAGCTCTGCGCGAAATTTGTTATCTGTTCCGGCGCTCTGCCCTTGAACCGGCTTTAATGCGGCATCACGTGGTTTGACGACCACAGTGGCAGGCGTGTTGGTGAGTATCGTAAGCACGCCCTTTGAAGGCTTCGGAGGCGCGGTCTCCGTTTTAGACGGGGGTGGAGCGGGCGGTTGAACCCGACGAATTGCGATCTCCGCGAATCTACCCTTTGGATAATCTCGCAGGTAGGACTGGTAGTCCGCTACGTTCTTACTTTCCCTGATTCTTTCCCATAGCGCGTCCTCGCCGAGTCGACTCGCAAGCCCGGCGTTCTTCCCGTTCGGAAATCGCTTCAGGTAGTTTTTAAAGTCCGCCGGGTCGCTACTGCCCCGAATGCTTTCCCACAGGGCTTGCTCTGAAAACATCCCATTCGGATATTTCGTAAGATGCGCCCGGAAAGCGGCGGGATCATTTTTGGTTTGAACGCTGTCCCAGTCGCTCCGTTCAGCTGCCGCTGGATCGACGATTGCGACATTTTCTGCGACCGCAACTTTAGAAAGCACCAGGTCGCTGGCCTTGTACCCCTGGATGTTGGCATAGGGTTTCTGTATTTTGCCGGTGCCCAGGTCGAGACTTATTCGCTTTGGAACCTGGTCCTGCAAATAACTAAGAAGGCTGCTCAGCGTGACCTCGCCTTTCTCATTTGCCGCGGCGCCCTTGAGCCCTTCAACCAGAGCCCAGGTGAAGTAACCCTGCTTTTTCTCTTTGTACTCGTATGCTCGATAGCCGACCGCGGTCGCATACAGCGTGGCGAACGCTTTGACCTCAGAATTGCGCTCTTCAAAATTGAATGCTCGAGTAAACCTGGTGGTGAGACGATTATCCGCATCGCCGCGGCCCGCGGCTGGATCGTTGCGACAGGCATCCAGGATCATAACCACCTGTGATACCCCGGTCTCAATGATGCGCTTTCGCATGTCATCGACGTTGATCGAACTCTGTTCGAGCAGAGAGATATCATTGCTCAATTCTGCGTCCGAGGGCAGCAGATAAGCCTGGTCGCCGCGCTCAATCCCGTGTCCCGCGAATGCGATCAGTAATAACCCGTCCTTTGGCACGGCCCCACGAAGGTTGGACAACCATCTCAGAATCTTGTTGCGCGATGGTCTGCGCTCGATGGGTTGATCGGCAGTCAGGAGTTTGACCTGATCGCGTGGGAAGCCGGCATACTGCACCAGCGCCTCGACGATAGCTTTGGCATCGTTTCCCGCGCCCTCGAGTTTGTTGATCTGGGAATCTTCGTATTCATCGACTCCGATCACCAGGGCGAATCGTTTGGAACCACTGGGCAATGAATCAACTGGTTTGAGCGGTTGGACGCGGAGCCCTCGCGTGTCCTTCTGGGTTTGAGCCTCGATGCGGCCCGGAATTGGTGATGCGTTCCAAAGGCAAGTTGCGAGAGCGAGTAGCAAAAGGGGGCGAGAATACCGCCGGGTTGTTTTCATATGAGGATTCCTTGCAGCTTGTGAACTCAGGCTAGATCGATAGTGGCCAGTTGACCGTATAGTGCGCGTCTCAGAGCCGATCTGGTTCGATTGATCGAGGGGAGCGCGAGCACTTACTTGACTGGACGCCTGAAGCATAACGGCCCGATAAGTCTAACATACATAGCTAGCTGCGCTAAGGTTTCTCTTCAACTTCATCCCGCCAGGTGGTTAGCGTGTTTCGACTTGCCGTAAATGGTTTAGCGGCATGTGGGTTGACTCAACAGAGCACACAATATAATATCGGCGCGTTCAATTCGCAGGAGTTGAGATTAATGCCCTGTTGGTTCTCAACGTTACGCAGGCGTTTTCATAGGCTGTAACCAGGCTGTTCTTGCTAAACATCATCACCTTGCAGTTTGGTCATTTATAGTGAGGCGCGAGCAATGAGACTCAAACTGGTAGTAATCGCTGTTTATGCATTGTTGCTATTGCTTCCCTTAGGTTTCTCGGTGCATTCGCTTGCTTTCGCCGGGGACGGCGAACCGTCGCAAGCGGCAGCTCAAGTTACACCCATCCCGTTTGATGCCGCTGGAAGGCGAGGGCTCGTCCTCTTCAACCACAAGACCCACGAAGCGCTGTTTAATCCGGATCCGCGTTTCCCTCACAAGGCGCCCGCGGGGGTTGCCTGCCTGGCGTGTCACCATTCGGTCAAAGATGAAACGATTCGCGCACAGTTTCAGAAATGCAATGCTTGTCACAAGGATGAGGGGAACCCTACAAACCCTGATGATCGCGAAGGTTATGATCTGAACTCACGAGAGGCCTTTCACCGATTGTGCATCAGTTGCCATCGAGCTTCAAACTTCAAAGCCTCGAACGCTCGATTCCGCGATGTTGGTTTCACCAAATGCGGTCAATGCCACGACAATCAAGCCGAGCCGATGCAGATCGCCGCTCAGCCTGAAGTAGTTCCTCCTCCCGACGAGGAACCTGAACTGTCTCCAACGTTTGGCAGGCGCATCGAGATGTTTACGACTCCGACCGACCCGCCCCGGGGGTACGCAGGGTCGTCGAGAATTGATAATCCACCGCAGACAACGCCGGATGCTGTTCCGGTAACCGATCGCTGGCGCATCGGTCTTCCGGAAGACCCCCGTTTTGAACAAGGCAAATGGTACAACCCGTATCGCCAGAATGTGTTGAAGGGCGACTATCCGATATTCAAGCAGCAGAATTTCCTGGCGCTGACTCTCGAGAGTGACAGCCTTTTTATTGCCCGCCGATTGCCGCTCCCGAGCGATGTGAGCAGCGACCGGCCCGATAGCGCCGAGTTCTTCGGACGCGGGGTGAATGAGTTCTTCCGGCAGAATTTCACGCTGTCGATCGACTTCTTTAATGGCGATGTGGCGTTCAAGCCGGTCAATTGGAGGTTCCGGTTCACTCCCAACTTCAACATAAACTATCTCAACACTCAGGAGAACGGCATCGTCAACATTGACGTTCGGCGCCGTACCAACCGAACCGACAGCTATACCGGTTTTCAGGAGTTGTTCGGCGAGTTCAAGATCGGCGACACAACCAAGTTGATGCCGTTTCTACGCGGCGACGGTAGCGACGGCGGCAAGAGCCCTTACTACGATTCGACTTTTGTGCGAGCCGGGATCCAGCAGTTCATAAGCGATTTCCGCGGATTTATCTTCAATGACTTCAATCTGGGCGCTCGCCTTTTTGGACAATTCGCCAACAATCGCTACAACTTCAACGCGGCGTATTTCTATCTTCTCGAGAAAGACACCAACAGCGAGCTGAACACCCGCGTTAACCTCGGCGAGTGGCGCGATCAGACTGTATTTATCGCTAATATCTTCCGGCAGGATACAAAGTGGAGAGGTTACACCAGCCAGTTTAGCGTTCACTACAACAACGACAAACCCAGCACCCACTTTGACGAGAACGCGTTTCTGGTGCGGCCCGCGCCGGTCGGAGACGTTGTCCGTCACGGTATTCAGGCCTGGTACATCGGTTGGGCCGGCGATGGTCACATCGGCCTGAACAACATCACTCACGCCTTTTACCAGGCGTTCGGCCGGGACTCGTTCAATCCAATCGCCGGTAAGCGGACAAGCATCAATGCCCAGCAGGCCGCTATAGAGTGGTCGCGAGACAGAGATTGGTTGCGTTACAAAGCATCGTTCTTTTTCGCGTCTGGGGATAAAGAGCCGTTTGATGATACTGCGCGGGGCTTCGATGCAATTGTCGATATACCCGAGTTCGCAGGAGGAAGATTCAGCTACTGGAACAGTCAGGGCATCAGATTGCTTGGAACCGGAGTCGGGTTGAAGAGCGGCGAGAGCCTATTGCCTACTTTGCGAAGCAGCAAGTTTGAGGGACAGGCCAACTTCGTCAATCCCGGAATCTTTCTTTACAATGTGGGGGCTGACCTTGAGTTGACTCCGAAACTTCGCGGAATAGTCAACGTCAACTATCTCCATTTCCATCACACCGACTCGCTCGAGGGGATATTCTTTCAGCCAAACATTCGCAGGGCCATCGGACTGGATTACGGCGTCGGCGTTTTGTATCGGCCGTTCCTGACCGAGAACTGGATTATCCAGGGCGGGTTCTCATCGCTGGTACCCGGAGCAGGGTTCAACGATATCTACACATCAAACTGCGACGGTCAGGGTTGCGGTCAGAAGTCTAAGGTTCTGTTCTCGACATTCATACGTTTGAAGTTTACTTACTGATCTCATGCAGCATCGAGTACGCGCCGGGAGATACGAATGAAGGTATCAAAGAATGCGCTAAAGCTACTGCTGGTTTTGGCAGCCGTCGGGCTCTACGGATCCTTCGTGCTTGCAGGCTCGATGACAAAGGCGGATTCCTCGAAGCCGCCGGACTCAAGCGCAACAACTGCGGGGCACGGTTCCGCGCAAACGTCGCCTGCAACACAGACTGCACGTCCGGTCCAGGCGGCCGGGTTGTTCGGCGAGACGCCTGAAGAAGCCATGCGTCGAAGCATCGGCTGCATCGATTGTCACAAAGGCATCGAAGACATGCACAACGGGGTGATCAACCTCGGCTGCATCGATTGTCACGGCGGAAATGCCGGAGCTCGAGCGCAGGGTTTGCAAAAAGGGGCCGCGGGATACGACGAAGCGAAAAAAGCAGCCCACGTCAAACCGCGATTTCCTGAGCGATGGAAGACTTCGGGCAATCCAGAACGGCCCTACACTCTCACGCTTGAAGAGAGTCCGGAGTTTGTCCGGTTCGTAAACCCCGGTGACCTGCGAGTCGCACAACTGAGCTGCGGAACTACCGAATGTCATTTCAACGATGTGCATACGGTCGGCAAGAGCATGATGACCACTGGGGCGATGCTCTGGGGCGCGGCGCTGTACAACAACGGAGCGTTTCCTTTCAAGAATTACCGATTCGGTGAAAGCTACGGAGCGGATGGCAAGCCTCAAAGACTGCAGACCGCTCCACAACCAACCGCCGACGAGACGCAAAGGAAGGGAATCCTCTCGTATCTCGACCCGCTTCCGCGCTGGGAAATCTCCCAGATGAGCAACATCCTCCGAACCTTTGAGCTTGGCGGTCGCAAAGCTGCCGAGATTGGTATTCCCAGCGTCGAAGAGCCGCCGGGAAAACCGACTCAGAATCTGTTGAGCCCGCGGGGGCTTGGAACGAACCTTAGAACCGATCCGGTCTACATCGGTTTGCAAAAGACCCGCCTCCTGGATCCGATGCTTTCGTTTATGGGCACCAATGACCAGCCGGGTGACTATCGGTCCAGCGGGTGCACTGCCTGCCACGTCATTTATGCGAACAATCGGAACCCGTTCGAGGCGGGACCGTACGCGGGGAACGGCCACACCGGCGAAAGCGCGAGCGGCGATCCAACCATTCCAAGAGGCGAGCCCGGTCACCCCATCAAGCATCAGTTCACACGTGCAATTCCATCGAGCCAGTGCGTAGTTTGTCATATGCATCCTGGAACAACCGTGCTCAATTCTTATTTTGGCTCGATGTGGTGGGACCTTGAGACTGACGGCGAAGAGATGTACCCGAAAGACGAAAAGAAACTCAGCGCCGAACAGCGTCGCGAGATTATCCTGCGCAATCCTGAAGAATCCGCGTTGCGAGGCAAGTGGGGCGAGGTCGAGTTCCTGAAATCGATTCGCGATGAAGTGAACCCAAAGCTAAAGCACACACAGTTCGCTGACTTCAACGGGCACGGGTGGGTTTATCGCTATGTCTTCAAACACGACCGCAAGGGAAACCTGCTGGATGCGGCCAACAACCCGGTAGGCGAGCTTACTAACGAAAAGTTGCAGCGCGCGGTGAATGAACCCGTAGGCGATGGCGCGGGACGGGACGGGGTGCCGGTGCACATGAAGGACATCCACGAAGAGAAGGGGATGCATTGCGTGGATTGTCACTTCAAACAGGATAATCACGGCGACGGAAAGCTTTACGGTGAGGTGCGCGCGGCGATCGAGATCGATTGTGTCGACTGTCACGGAACGATCACCAAACGGGCGGATCCGACTTCGCGAGATGCAGTGACCACGGCGGCGGCGGGCGGCAATCGCATGCTCGACTACCGGAATCTTCCCTCGCGCAAGGATCGATTCTTCAAGAAGGACGGTAAGCTGTTTCAGCGCGCGGCGGTCGCGAAAGACAAGGAAGGCAAGCCCCTGGTCTGGGAAGTCAGCCAGGTGATGGACAGCATAACCCCGGGAAACGAGCACTATAACGAAAAGGCGGCGCTGGCAAAGACGATTCTGAGGGATGGGAAGACCTGGGGAAGCGCTCCAAAGGATGATGTTCAGCTCGCACACGCGAACAAGAACATGACTTGCTTCACCTGTCACACTTCGTGGACTCCGAGTTGTTTCGGCTGTCATTTGAAGCAAACAGCGAATCAACAAAAGCCGATGATTCACAATGAAGGACTAGAGTCGCTGCGCAACTATACTTCGTACAACTTCCAGACGCTACGCGACGATGTGTTCCTCTTGGGCAAGGACGGCACGGTTACCGGCCGGCGAGTTGCGCCTGTCCGCTCGGCATGCGCGATTTTTGTCAGCTCGCAAAACGCGAATCGCGAATGGATCTACTCCCAACAGCAGACTGTGTCCGCGGAAGGGTACAGCGGCATCTCATTCAGCTCGCACTTCCCGCATACCGTCAGGACCACTGAAACCAGGGGCTGCACCGATTGTCATCTGTCGGAAAACAACGACAATAACGCGTACATGGCGATGGCCCTCATGCAGGGCACCAACTTCTACAACTTCATCGGCCGATTTATGTACGTTGCGCAGGGAGATCACGGCTTTGAAGCTGTAGTTGTAACCGAACGCGATGAGCCACAGGCGGTGATCGGAAGCACGCTGCATAAGCTCGCATTCCCTGAGAACTACAAAAAGCATTTAGCGCTCAAGAAGGAGCTTGAAGAGTTTTACGAGCATCCGGGTAACGACGTTGGCAGCAATCTCACCTTGTTCAAGAAGGAAAAGACCGAGGTTTTGAGCCTTCAGCATCGGGGCGAGTTCCTCTACGCGGCAACCGGCGAGGGCGGGCTTCGGGTTTACGATATCGCCAACGTCGATCAGAAGGCCTTCTCGGAGCGAATTACGACCGCGCCGTTTTCCCCTCTCGGTCAGAAACTCTATGTTAAGACAAAGTACGCGACTGCCGTCGCGTCGCCCGCTACGATCGCGGTCGATCCTACCCGCAAGCACTATCCGCAAAATGAAGAATGGGAGAATCGCGATGACAAGCAGGGTATAAATCTGATCTACGCGTTCCTCTACGTTGCGGACAAGTACGAAGGACTGGTGCTGGTGAACGTAGCGACCTTGCTTGACGGAAACCCCAGAAACAATTTTCTCAAGCGCGCGTTGACGTGGAATCCTAACGGGATTCTGAACGGAGCAAATAACATCACCGTGGCCGGCTCGCACGCTTACATCACGTGCGATCGCGGTCTTGTCGTCGTAGACATAAGCGACCCAACCAAGCCGCGTGTTGCGGGCGAGTTCGGCGCGCCGTTCATAAAGGGCGCTCGAGCGGTTCAGGTCCAATTCCGCTATGCGTTTGTAACCGATTCAGAGGGCCTGAAGGTTGTGGACGTAACCGATCCTAATCGAGCGCGGGCGGTCAATGGTGCGATGGTGCAGCTTTCGGACGCTCACAATCTTTATCTGGTGCGCACATACGCCTACGTCGCCGCCGGTAAACAGGGGCTGGCGATTATCGACATCGAAAATCCCGAGAAGCCTCGCCTCGATCAAATGTTCAACGGAGAGGGCGAGATAAAGGATGCGCGCGATGTAAAGGTCGGTATGACCAATGTGAGCCTGTTTGCTTACATTGCTGATGGCGAACACCATGCGATACACGTCGTTCAGCTGACTTCGGCAGAGCAGCCCGACAACTACGGGTTTAGCCCGCGTCCGCGGCCCGAGTTAATTGCAAGTAAGGAGACGCTTGGTCCGGCGCTGTCGATTTCGGAAGGCGTTGACCGCGATCGCGCGGTTGATGAGAGCGGCAATCAGCTTTCTGTTTTCGGCCGGCGGGGCGCTCGACCTTTCAACGCGGCTGAGATGCAGCGGATGTACATGATCAACGGCCAGATGTTCACGGTTCCCGAGATCAAAGATTCCAATAAGCGAGAGAATAAAGACATCCGCCGGTTCTTTGGTTCGCCAAGAACATCGGATGCTGCAAAGGCCGACGCGCCCACAGGGGACCAACAGAAGAAGACGGTTGAGACAAAGTCCAATCAATCCAGTGACGCGAGAGTGAAAGAAACCCGGCTACGCAACGCGGCTGAACTGTCGAGTCTCGCTTTCATGTCGCTGCCGCTGGCCGTGGTGTTCTTCCGGTTGCGCCGCCGCCGATGATCTGGGCTCCGAACCTCGAACTTGAGGGAGTTGGATGGGGATGAAACTGAAGCTGGCTGTTCTAGTGACTTATGTGCTTGGGTTGGCGATACCGGTCACCCTGGGTGCAGGCTTATTCGCGCACCCGACTGAGCCTCAGCAGACGGACAGCGGATTCGCGCCAAAAATCATCAGGCTTGACGAAAAGGGAAGACGCGGCGTGGTCTTCTACGATCATAAGGGGCACGAGTCGTTCATAAGCCCCGACAACGATGCGCCACATCAAGCGAAGAAAGGCGCCGCTTGCGTAGGATGCCATCATACCGTGAGTAAGCGAGGCATCCCGGAGTTGTACAAGTGCAACGTCTGTCATCATCGAAAGGACGGCGACCCGCGGAATCCGAAGAATCGGGACTTCGATGAGGTGATGGCCGAGCGGGCGTTTCACGACAGCTGCATCGGCTGCCACCGAGCTGCTGAAAAAGGGCCAACAACATGCAGCGGATGTCATAAGGCTGGAGTTCCACCCGCCGCTGTTGGCCAGGCAAATTGAGTCGTGCATCCGCAGGCCGAGCGCGCTGCGGTGCTCGGACTCAACAGGTTCTAGGAAAGATGGTTTGCTCACGCAGTGACACCCAGTTTGGCGGGGAGGATTTAACTTGGCGATGCCGCGGATAAAGAAGAGCATATTCGCTTTGGCGTGCTTGCTTGTGGCCGGAGCTTACCTCGGTCTGCCGTCTTACGCGGAAGACACCGCTTCGCTGGATCTGCAGCGATCGCAGCCCAATCGGCCACAGACCGGGAGACTGCAGGCTACCCGCGAGCGCGCTTCCTTCACACATAAGCGAAGCGAGCATGCCAAAGTTTCCTGCAATGTTTGCCATCGGGTCACCCCTCAACAGATCGAGGTCACTTCGTTTCCTGCTCACCCAACGTGTGTTGGTTGCCACAACTTCGCCAAAGAGTATTTCACGCGCGGCACCGGTTTTTGCGGCGTATGTCATCAGGGAGGACCAACATCAAAAGCGGCGGCGGGTCTTTTCAACTTCAAAGAGAGAACCGACCGGCTTCACGCGCTGCTGGGAAGCGATTTCGGGATCGATTTTTCGCACGTCGAGCATCGCAAGCCGCTCCCGGAAAGCTTCGAGTTCCAGCCAGTCACTTCGAGGCCGTCAGAAGCGCCTCCGGCTAAGTTGACCGCCGGCCAGAGCGCGCGGTGCACGGATTGTCATCAACGCATAAAAAAGGCGAATGCCGGCGAAAATGAGCTGACCATCGAGAAGGGACATTCGACGTGCTTCCAGTGCCACGGGATGAAGCCCGAATCGGGTGCTCGCGAGAAGTTCCCGTACATGAACGACTGCAAGGAATGCCACGCGACCGGCGGTTCGAAAGCGACACACCTGGCTCAGATTCGCGAGTTCAGCCACGCGGATCACGAATGGGATATTCGGCCGAGAAGGAAAGTCGATTATCAAGTAAAGCGGCCGCCCGATTTTCTGTGCGTCGAGTGCCACAAATCTGTAGACCAGGCGCGGCAGCTCACCGATATAAGAATGCCCGATGAGAGCAGTTGCAGTACCTGCCACAACGGCCGCCTTGGGCTTCCGGATGTTCTTGCTCGCGATCTGCTGGATAAGCTCAAGTAATTGAGCTGTACCGTAGACTGTCCAGTCTGCGGTTGCGCGCTAGCATCACTGTTTCGAAGATCCGCAGACTGGATAGTCTACGGTACATTTCGATGAGAGACGATATGACGAGAGGCATAAGATTGACCATCATCGCGGCGGCGGCGGTTCTTCTCATCAGCGCACTTGCTTGCCG
Organism: Blastocatellia bacterium; assembly: GCA_035649735.1. Taxonomy (GTDB): domain Bacteria; phylum Acidobacteriota; class Blastocatellia; order UBA7656; family UBA7656; genus Onstottus_A. The sequence goes on from DASRIZ010000471.1 coordinate 14,780, forward strand.
CAGCACCAAGCAACCGACTGCCAATAAAGCCGCGGAAGCGCCTCAGCCAGCTCCGCAGGCGGCCGCGCCGTCGCCATTCGATGTCAAAGAATCTCCGGTAATCGAGCGCACATCGCCATTCAATCACACACGGGTGGAACACCAAACTAAGACAAAGGACTGCGCCTTCTGCCATCAGCGCGCGGATAACAGCGTCACTCCGGTGTTTCCGGGTCACTCCGCCTGCATGGAGTGTCACTCAAAGGACTTAACAAGTACTTCCAGCCAGATGTGCATCGTCTGTCATACGTCTCCAGTTGACGCCCAGGGGACGAGAATCAGCTTTCCGGCGAAGATGAGCGAGTTTGGTATCAAAGCGTTTTCGCATAAACAGCATATGGACCCGAAAAAGATGGCTGGCGAATCCGAGACGCCAAAGTGCAGCACCTGCCATCAATCTACCGAGGGGGCCGTATCGAGTTTTCCGAATCATCAGCAGTGTTATAGCTGTCACGTTCACCAGGCAACACAAAAGCTGGGCGAGTGCGGTATATGTCACTCCGACACCAAGCTCGCGTTGAAGTACACCAAGGGTGGAGGGTCGGCGCTGGGTTTATATAATTTCAAGCACGGATCTCATACCAAGAAGGCTAGCTGCGATAGATGCCACCGCCAGATCGAAACCGCGCCGAAATTGGTACGCGCTGATATTCAAACCATCAGCGCCGGACGCGGCCAGCGCCATACATCGGCGTGCTGGAGCTGCCACGTCCAGGCTAAAGAGTCTGTTTGTACTAAATGTCACCGCGGTTCCCTGCCGTTCTCCTTTTAGGCGCGCCATCCTGCCTGCGTTCCGGGTCGCCAGCATGCAGGATGCCTGTGCTCCCTGGGTCCTCTGATCAAATCGCGTTTTGCTTACCGCGCGTGGACAAGGTAAATTCTCTGGCGCCCGGTGAATCGTATGCCAAAAGAACAAAAGAGTCGCCGCGAAGTCATTAATGCGATCAAGACGCTTCCGGCGATCTCCGCTCTCATGTCCGCGCACGAAGGTCACTTCGACTACGAACTCGATCTGGAAGTCACGGTATATGGCCGCAACTACGGCGGCAAAAAGGTGGGTCCTTACTTCCGCCTGCTCAACTTTGAACCCGGCGAAGCCGTCATCACCCAGGGAGAATGGGGAGGAAATACTCTGTTCTTTTTGGTTAGCGGGGTCGCCGATGTTTACATCAAAGCGCCCAACCAGCAAGACATAAAGGTCGCCGAGCTGACGCCTGGAACTCAGTTTGGCGAGATGAGCGTGCTCGCCGGAGTGCCCCGCAACGCTACTGTCAAATCGAATCGGGATAGACCCGCCCAGGTGCTCGAGGTGCACCGGCCTGCGCTGCGACTGCTGCGTAAGCTGCCAAAGTTCGGGGAAAATCTCGACAACACATATCGCAATCACGGCAGGGATTCCGCGCTTGAAACCCTCAAGCTTCTGGGCGGATTGAGCGCGGAGATGGTCAGCGAGCTGAAGAACTACTGCTCCTTTCGGGTGTTCGCAAAGAACCACGTCCTCTTCAGAGAGAGAGAGCCGATCAATCGCATTTATATCATCAAGGAAGGCTGGGCCCGCCGAACTCAATCATCTCCCAAGGGAGAGATTGAAGACTTTATTGGCCACGGATTTTGCTTTGGGGTGGAAGGAGCGGTCAGGGATGGGGCCTGGCCCTGGAACGTGACCCTGATGGGCCGTACTGAGGTTCTTGAAATATCCGTTTCAAAACTGCGGCGAAACTTCGCGCTCCAGGACGCTGTGCTCAAAGTGATGTCGCAGCACGCGCCTCCTCCGCTCGGCACCTTTGTAAACTACAAACCCGCGGTTCACGACGGGATGCTCGCCGCACAAGAGAGGCTCATCGACACCGGTCTGGTGGATGGAACAAATTTGCTGGTGATGGACATGGATCTTTGCGTGCGCTGCGGCAACTGTTCGCTCGCCTGCCATAAGATCCACGGTCAGTCTCGGCTGATGCGCCGCGGTGTTCACGTCACCAGGCTCGAAGCCCCGCGGGCGAGCGCGATTCAAAGCGCGTTGTCACCGGAAGTGTGCATGCATTGCGCGGATCCCGAATGCCTGACCGGTTGTCCGACGGGCGCGATTGGCCGGTTTGATTTGGGACAGGTTGATATCGATCCGAAGACCTGTATAGGGTGCGGCGATTGCGCAACTCAGTGTCCATACAACGCTATTTCGATGGTGCCGCGCCGTCCAAAGGAGGCCGCCAAAACAAACGGCGGTCTCAAATCAAAGTTTCAGGAATTCCTGAGGATCAAACCTGATCCGATTCCTCCGGCGGTCGATGCAACCGAAGACCTGGTCGCCATAAAGTGCAACCTCTGCAGCGACCGGGCTGGGATGAATCCCCCAGGCGCCAAGAGACGCGCCTACAGCTGCGAAGAGAACTGTCCTACGGGCGCGCTCGCTCGGGTAAAGCCGCGAGAGTACTTTACTGAGATTGGCCGGATCGAAGGCTTGCTGCTGGTAGACAAGACCCATGCATACGGGCGCAACATTCACAAATCAGACGGGCCCAAGCGCTTAATCCATATCCTCGGAATCCTGCTTACCGTGGCGGCCACCGTTGGGACGATTTTCGGTCTTCAGCAGTACGGTTTGGGAGAGCGGATCTACAGCTTCTTGAACATGCGTTGGATCACCGGCATAGTCGGCCTGGTTGGGATTGCGGCGGTCATGACGTATCCCGTCAGACGGCAGATATACACCAAGCGTGCCGGGCCGCTTCGCTATTGGATGCTGGCGCACGCGTACATCGGGGTAATCGCGGGGATGTTGATTCTACTGCACGGCGGCACGCATTCGGGCGGCGCCCTCACGACGGTGCTCATGATCGCGTACGATCTGGTGATCTTCACCGGAATTCTGGGGATCTTGATATACATTTTTGCGCCCCGAAAGCTCACGAAGATCGAAGGCTCGCCGCTTCTCATTGATGACTTAAGAGATCGACGCGAAGAGCTGCAAAAGGAGATTGCCGAGATTGCCGGGAGAGCCACGGGACCGCTTCAGAGTATCGTCAAGGACAAAGTTGTGCCCCGTTTTGTCTCGTTCGGATTCTTGCTGCGGCAGTTCTTGCGACGAGAGGATTTGGATCAGATGGTCGAATCTGCCAAGACGGGATTCAGCCGGGAAAGAGCAACGCTGGGTAACGAGAAGGACCGGCGAAAGCTGGATCGAGCAATCGAAGCGGCGGTAACGCTGCGCCGGATCGATGCGCTGGTCTATTTACATCGATCGTTGAAGCTCTGGTTGCCGCCACACGTGGCGAGCACTGCATTGATGCTGGCATTGATGATAGTTCACATCATCCAGGTTATTTATTACGCCTCTCGGTAGATTGAAGAGCCGGATTAACCACGGATTCCTGGATCTGTCAGAAGTAGTCCGCGTCATCCGTGGTCAATTCTTCGGTTCAATACGGTAGGTATCGATGGCTACGAAGAGTCGTTTCATAATCAAGCGAAGAGACAAGTCGGTTGACGATATCGTCCTCGATAGCGAAGGTCTAACCATCGGCCGGCTCACCGGTAATGATCTGGTGCTCAACAATCGCGCGGTTTCGCGCACACACGCCGGCATCCGCGAATTCAACGGCGAGTACTGGATCTTCAACCTGTCTGACTCCAACGGCACGGTGCTCAACGGCTGGCTCGTGGACAAGACTCCGTTGCTCGACGGCGACGTTGTGCAAATAGGCCCTTACTCGTTACTGGCAAACTATGCCCAGGGCGCGCTGGCGCTGGTAGTTCAGATGGACACGGAGATCCATCCGGTTGAAGGCGGCGGAACCCGCATGCTGTTTGAGGAGGATCTCGGAAAGACAGTCATGGTGCAGGTTCCCGCCGGCATCAAGAAACAAGCCGTTGCGCCTGGAGGCACCAAGAGATTCCAGATGGGCACCGGCTTGTTCAACGCGGCCTCGCCGGCACTCGACGAGCAAGCGCTGAGCGTTTTTTGGGATAAGCGAAAGAGAGAGGCCGGAAAGATCGCTCCGCAAACGCTGCTTCATCCGAGGACCAATAAGAAGGTCGGCAAAGCTCAATTCAATTGGCGCCCATCGCTGGATCTGCGGAGAATCTGGCGCAAGTCATACTTCTATTGGGGAGTTGCGCTGGTCATTCCGCTCTCGATTGCCGCCGTTATTGTCTACGAGGGGGCATATTCACCGGGTGAGGTGTCAACGGTCCATAGCGCATCGCAGATGTCCACCAGGTCGATTGCCCTCAAGCCCAATGAGAACTCCTGTTCGAATTGTCACGGAGTAACCGAGGGCATGCAGGACAAATGCGTAACCTGTCACACAACTCCTGCGACACAAACCATTCAGGGTTTTGCTCCGGTCGTTTTTGATAAGCACGCACGCGAGAACATAGGTTGTATCGGCTGTCATGTGGAGCATCAGGGCGCAAGCTCGGAGCTGGGTCTGAAGAGCAACCAGCTCTGCGCGAATTGTCATAACGGCGACTACACCATAAAGACGGGCGAAAAGGCCGGACAGACATTGCCGGTGGCCCACGGCGGAACGGTCGGTTATCCAGTGACTAACGGCAAATGGGGAAAGATGCTGGATGCCGATCAGCTTAAGGTGAGGGGACTGCCGGAAACCTGGGCCGCGCCCATTTTTGATTCGAGCCGTCAATTCCACACGATTCATCAGCTCGGCCGCATGAACAATCGGATGAGCTGCAAAGACTGTCATACCGCCGGTATCCGCGGCGAGGCAAGCTTCCGCGAATCTCCTAAAGCTGAATGCGCGAAGTGTCACAATATAGTTGCAGGACCCGCCGGCGCGCAGCGAGTCCAGTCGAATTGCTACACATGCCACCGGCAACACGGACGCAGCGAAGATCTTTTAAAACTGGTCGCCGAAGGGAAAGACGAAAGGCGCATCAAGGAGTACTTTGTAAAAATCGACAGCGGCAAGGATGAAGTCGACAAGCGGCTGGCAACCGCCAGCGAAAATCTATTTTCGAGCGGCGCAGCCGACAAGATCCGTCAGGATAAAGACACTCTCAGCGCCAGCGTGCTTTCATCGGTAGGCGCGTTGCCCTGGTATGCGTGGGCTGGGCTGATTGGGATCCTGCCGATCGTGGGCCTCGCGGTGATGGCTGTAGGCACGGTGCGGCGCAAAAGTTACCTGAAGAGTGTGAAGGTTGACGCGGATCCAAATGAAGCAGAGGTTGCGAAAGCACTCACCAGCGTGCTCGATCTGGAGAAGCTAAAAGCCCAGGAAGCGCCCTATCCGCATCCGGTCATCAACCAGCAAACCTGCATCGGCTGTCACGCCTGCGTCGAAGCGTGTCCACACGATGTCCTTGCGATAGTCAACGGCGTCTCCACCCCCATCAACCCCGATCAGTGCATGGAAGACACCAGCTGCCAGGTAGAATGTCCGACGAATCCCAAGTCGTGTGTAGTCATCAACACCAAGAAAAAGATACCTGAGAGAAAAGTCCCCAAGCGGGATCAGCGATTCAAGACCAACGTCGATGGCATCTATTTGATCGGAGACGTGTCCGGCGTGCCGTTAATCAAAAACGCGATCAACGAGGGCGCCACAGTCATTGACTGCATCGTCGACGATATAAAGAAAGAAGGTCCGAACCCCAAAGCTGAAGTCGATGTAGCCGTCGTCGGAATTGGGCCGGCCGGACTGTCGGCGGCAGTAATCGCCAAGCAGCGTGGGTTGAAGTACGTCGCCATCGAACAGGACAAGATAGTGGCCACAATCCAACAGGTTTATCCCGCGGGCAAATACGTCTTTTTCAAGCCCGACACCGTAGAGACAAAAGGCGGCATTCCGCTCCCCGGCCCCGGAGACTCAAAAGAGAACATGTTGAAGGGCTGGCTCGATGCGATGACCTCGAACGGAGTCGTGGTCAACGAAGAGGAAAGCTGTAAGGACATAAAGCAGGATGGAGGGGTCTTTACGCTCATCACCGAGAAGGGAAAGGCGAAAGAGAAGGCAAGCTACACCGCAAGAAAGATCATCATCGCGATCGGCAATCGCGGTACCCCGATGAAACTCAGAGTTCCGGGCGAGGACCTCATGGTGATGATGACCCCGCCACCGATAGTTCCAAAGTTTTGCCCGCGCTGCGGATCTGCCAGAAAAGGCGCGCAACAGTTCTGCGTTGTGTGCGGGACGCCTTATCCGCAAAAACCCCAGCCTGCCTACGAAACCGGCAAAGTTCAATTCAAACTGTCCGATCCGGATGACTACGTAAACAAGAAATGCATAATTGTAGGGGCAGGGAATTCATCGATTGAAGCCGCGGTCGATCTTGCGGGACTAAAACGGGAGGGCGAGCGAATTACGTTCACCCGCAATAACGATGTGACGCTGGTCGTGCGGAGCGACTTCAAAGGCGATCTCAAACTCGGCAACAAGATGAACGTATATGATTGCATCGATGCCGGAAAGATCAAGGTGTTTTTCCGAACGGAGATCAAGGAGATAACCCCAACCGAAGTGGTGCTGATGGATGTTCGCAGCAAGGAAGAGAAAGCTCGGCTTGCGAATGACTTTGTGTTTGCGCTGATCGGCGGAGAGAAGCCAACCAAGTTCCTGGAGGCGATCGGTATCAAGGTAGGATGAGATATTTGCTATTTGCTATTTGCTATTTTTCAATCGGAACTGTTCGGGCATGACAAATGGCAAATAGAAAATAGAAAATAGGAAATAGAAAATAGCAAGGGTTCCAAGACGGAGGCGCTCAGTGAGAATCAGACTTCTGCCTAGCAGCGCGGGACGAGAGTCACAACTCCAGTGTCTAACGTCCTTCCTGATCGATGATCGCCTTGCGATCGACGGCGGAAGCCTCGGGTTCGCGCTTGTTCCAGAAAAAATGGGCAGCATTCGTCACATCATAGTGACTCATGCCCACGCCGATCACACCGCCTCGCTGCCGATATACGTCGCCGAGGCGTTCAATGTGCTCAACGACCCGATCCTCATCTATGGCAGCGCTGACGTCATATCAGCCCTGAAGAAACACGTCTTCAATGATGATGTGTGGCCGGACTTCGCCAGGATTCAACTGACAAACGGTGGGGGCCCGACAATCGAATTCCGCGAACTGCAAGCGAGAGAGACGGTGAACATCGCGGGCATCGATGTGACACCGATCCCGGTCAACCACCTCGTTCCAACATTTGGTCTGCTGGTCCAAAATGCGTCAGCCGCCGTGCTATTCACGTCCGATACGTATTCTACGGACGAAATCTGGAAAACCGCCCGCGAGAACAAACACCTCAAGGCCGTCTTTGTAGACGTTTCGTTTCCTAATGAAATGGGCGAATTGGCCGAGGCTTCAAAACATCTAACCCCGCAGTTGCTCGCCGACGATCTAAGAAAGCTGGACCGCGCTGTCGAGGTCTACGCGGTGCACATCAAGCCTACGCACCGTGACGAAGTAATTAGGCAGGTTGCCTCGCTCGACAACCCGCAGGTTTCGATTGGGGAGATAGATCGGGTGTATGAGTGGTAGCAATCGCACATAACGAACGTATGTCTGCCAAGCTCGTCATAACCAATTCGGATACTGCTCGTTCGTACGAGTTCGAGCTGAGCCGTGAGGAGACGCGGATCGGGCGAGCGATCGATCAAAATGATATCGTGCTCGAGGATGCACAGGTTTCACGCCAGCACGCCGTAGTCAAACGAGACGGCCAACACCTGACTCTGATCGACCCGGGGAGCGCCAACGGGACATTCATTAACGGCCACCGCATCCGCGAGCATCCGCTCAAGGACGGCGACCTGTTTGTGATCGGTAGATATACTCTGCAATTCAATCATCAGACAGCAGCGGTATCCATCAAGTACGACGAAAAGAAGATCGGCAACACAGTATTGTTGCGCGCGCCCTCAGAGTTGGGCGTGGTTATCCCGAAAATGGACAGCGCCGCCGTAGCGGCGACAGGCGCAGGCTCGAAATCGCTTCTTGAGTACATCGACGTGCTGCGGAAGAAGGCGGAGACTCTGGCTCGAATCTACGAGCTAAATCAGATGCTGGGCTCGGACTTTTCTCAAGAAGACATATTCAAAAAAGTCAGCGAGATGGTCTTTCGACTGACTCCGGCCGATCGCTTTCTGGTTTTGTTAAAGGAGGAAGGCGCGGGCGAGCTCGTCACTGTTGCCGCCGAGTTTCGCGATCCTGACAGCTCACAGGCGGGCGGACAGATTACGATCAGCAAAACGGTTGTCGATCGTGTAATGGCCGAACGGATGTCGCTCCTTTCGTTTGACACTCAATCAGACGAACGGTTCCTGGCCGCCCAATCGATTGTAATGCAGCATATCTCTTCGGTGATGTGTGCGCCGCTGCTTGGCAAGGACGGCGTGCTTGGAGTCATTTACGTGGACTGCCGCGAGAATTTGAAGCTGCTTCGCGAGGACGATCTCGATTTGCTGAACGCCGTCGCCGCGGAAACCTCCATCGCCGTTGATAACGCTATTACTCACAAACGCCTCGTAAAGGAAGAGCTGGCTCGTGCGAAGTATCGGCGATTCATGCCGGCCCACGTCGTGGATGAGATTCTCGCAAATCCCGATGAGGTGATGCTCGGCGGCGCCAACTGCTTGGTAACGATGTTGTTTTCGGACATACGTGGCTTTACGTCGATGTCCGAGCAATTAAGTCCCGAAATCGTTGTACGGATTCTCAATGAGTACTTCGCCGATATGACTCCGATTGTGTTCGATCACCACGGCCTGTTGGACAAGTTCATGGGAGATGGAATGATGGCGTTGTTCGGTGTCCCGTATCCAACCGACGACGCCGCCTCGGACGCGGTATCGGCGGCTATCGCGATGCAGCGCGCGATGGCGTCGCTCAATGAAGACCTGAAAACGATGGGCCTGTCGGAGGTGGCCGTCGGGATCGGCATCAACACCGGGACGGTCACCGTCGGTTATATTGGGTCGCGGGAACGCACCGATTACACAGCCATCGGGGATGCGGTAAACCTTGCAGCGCGTCTGGAAAAGAACGCTGCGCCTGGCCAGATCATCATCAGCCGCTCGACTCTCGATGCCACCGGCGACAAATTCCGCGTGAGGCCCTGCAATCGGGTGATGGTTAAGGGTAAACAGGAGTCAATCGAGATCTTCGAAGTGCTCTGGCAGAGCTAGTTCTTGAAAAGTGAGAATGTATCGCCAGTTCATTTAAGACCGAAGAACTTCTGAATGCGCCGCAGGATCTTCTTCTCCTTCGATCGTCGCTCTTCTTCGGGCATCGCCCTCGCGTATTCATCCAGCCCCAACTGACGCTCGGCTATCGTTTGGCTCAGCGCTTCTGCCAATTCAGCGTTGTTGTCGAGGAGTTGCTGAAGAACGCCTTTTCTTATTTCGAGAGTCTCGACCTCGCTCGACGTAACAACATCCGCGTTGCGCGGTTCTCCGGTCAATAGAGCCATCTCGCCGAAAAAATTACCCGGTTTGAGCTTGGCCACCGGCTGCATGTTCCCGTCGCGACCAGGCAGTTGCACCTCGACGTTCCCCCGGTAGATCACAAACATCGAATCGCCCGGATCGCCGCGTCGAATTATCAATTCGCCGGGTGCATAGATCGATTTGATTGCGGATCGCGCGACGATGTCTTTCTCTTCGGCGGACAGCGGAGCGAAGATCTCTACGGAGTCTATAACCTGGTCGTAGTCTGCCTCTTCGCGGCTGACCAACGGTTCCTGTTGCTCGATCAACACGTGGCGAATCGGGAAAGGTATTTCGATATCGCTCCGGCGGTAGATGTACCAAACATGCTGCCTTATCTGGGCGTCGATATCAGGCACCCACATGTAGTCTTTGGTCCAGTAAAGAACCTCGTAGATGATGCTCGAATCCGCGAAGTCGCCTATTCGAACGACCGGGCTCCTTTCGCTGGCGACGTTGGGGATTGAGGCAACAGTGTCCCGAATGAGAGGAATGACCCTTTGCGGGGCGATTCGGTAAGGCGCCGGGGCATGCAGGATCCGCCGGTTCAGATTGTTAAACCGGTAGACCTCCAGCGGCTCGCGCGCAACCGTGCTGTTCGGGAAGATGATGGTTGTGTTGTCGTTAGTGCGGATCGTTGTTGTGCGCCAGGTGACCGCCTCAACACGTCCTATCACATTTCCGATCCTGATTGCATCGAGAATATGGAAGGGCTGTTCGATATGAATCGACAGACCGGCGAAAAAGTTCCCGAGCGTGTCTTGCAGCGCAAGGCCGATGATCACCGATACAACAGTTGACGTCGCTATCACTCCAAGACCGCCGCCCTGCTCGTCCAGCACCAGTTTGTAGATTAGGATCAGGAAGATGGAATAAAGGACGACCGACAACAGAACCCTCAACAGGGCAGGGGCCTCCCGTTTCTTCCGCCTCTGAAAGATAACGTCGAACAACACAAAACTGATCGACCGCACCAGGCCAACGCTGAGCCCCAGTAACAGCACCGCGAGGACGTACTTGGAGACCGTTTCTCCGAGCATCGTAGGAAGGAGCGTCCTGAGCGCCGCATAAACGAGCAGAAGCACCACGCTGATCGACAGTGGGAGAACGATTCGTTTCATCTTGTTAAACGGAGGATCGGTTCGCGGATTGTCTGCCGGCAACACGAGCCGCTCCCAGCAGCGCCGTCTTGTCGTTCATAATGACACGCACGGGAATGGCTTCCAGCAACGAGGCGAGCCTTCCCTTGGCGGTAAAGGCTTTCATGAACGTTCCGTCCTTGAGCTTTTCGACAATCTTTGGCGCTATGCCTCCACCTATATACACACCGGCGGTTGCCTTCAGCAGCAGCGCGACGTTGCCTGCGACCGCGCCGTAGACGCCAACAAAAACATCTAACGCCTTGGTGCACAATTGGCATTCGTTAGCGAGTGCCGCGTTGGCGACAACGCTGCTCGGGTCACTTTGCGCGAATCGCTGGACGACGATTGGATCTTCTTTGGCGTAACCGGTACTCCGAAGAAAGTCATAGATGTTCAGAAGACCCGGCCCTGACACGACTCGTTCGACGCTTACGTGACCGTACTTCTCGAGCAGATATTGCAAAAGCCGAGTTTCGAGTTGATCGCGGGGGGCAAAATCGATGTGCCCCCCCTCCGAGGCTGATGGTATGTGTCTATGACCGTCCCAGAACAAACTTGCGCTGCCCATGCCGGTTCCCGCGGCAATCAGCGCGGCATTGCCTACGTCAGGGTCACCTTGATTCAGGGTCGCGAATTCGTCTGGTTTGAGTTCAGCGATGCCGTGAGCAGTAGCTTCGAGGTCATTGATCAGGGCTACGGAATCGAGCTTGAGTTGCGACGCCAGGCTTTCGGACTTTACGACCCACGGCAAATTAGGAGTGACCGATCGATCATCAAGCACCGGGCCGGCGATCCCGAAACAAGCGGCGTCCACTGAGGGCCGGTCCGCAGCGCTCAGGAACTCATCGACGATTGATTCGAGTCCCTCGTAGCGTTTGCTTGGAAAGCTCTGCTGATTGCGAGGCCTCAACGCGCCGCCGGCTACATCAAACAACCCAAGGTTCGTTTTGGTGCCACCAATATCACCGGCAAGGATCATAAGGTGATTAGACAGTAGTCCGTAGTCCGTAGTCCGTGGTCCGTAGTCCGTAGTCCGTGGTCCGTAGTCCGTGGTCCGTAGTCCGTGGTACCTGGTTTCTGGTTCGTAGTTCCTGGTTCGTGGTTCGTCGTCTCACATAGGTCCTATATGTCCTATATGTCCTATATTGAGACTACGGACTACGGACTACTGACTACCCATCTCTTTTACCATTTTACCTGCGGCCAGGACGGCTTGCTCGTACACACGAT
>DASRIZ010000472.1:0-8057 GCA_035649735.1 Blastocatellia bacterium
TTGCCCAAATTCCGAACGGAGGTCATGTCACGTGACATCGAAAATGTGGCTACTTGGAACTTCGTTCTTCGTTGGAATAATCGCCTTCGGTTGTAGCGAAATTTGGGCTCAGGATCCCGGAGAGACTGGCTTTCATGCATCCGTCGATGGCCAATTTCGATATGGCAACATAGGGGGTTTTGTACAGATTCCTCGAGGCGGCGGTGTCGGTACCACAAGCAATGAGCGACCAAAATTCGATGAGATAGGCATCAACCAGGCAGCCATTGGCGCCCCGTCCGTAACATTAGGCTGGAACAATCACAATATTTATGGCGTTGCGCGCATCATAAGGCTCTCAGGTTCGGATGATCTCGATACAACTTTAATCAGCAATGGGACAACTTTTCCAGCGGGTACTCATATCAGCGGCAATACGCGGTTGGATTGGTATGGTCTCGGCTACGAATACCGCTTTGCTTACAAATATAATAACGAAGGGTCCATTGTTTCATTCTATCCCGCGATAGGTTTTGCTCTCTTAAACTTTGATTATAACTTAAACGGCACACCCGGTCTTTCCGCTTCGCGTAGCTTCGCGAAAGCTGCCCCTCAACTCGGTTTGAAATCGGAATGGATTCCTGGAGGACCTTTTTCGGTTTCTGCAGGCGTCCTCAGTTCCTTGCCATTTTCAACCCTACCGTTACTGCTGTCTGTTGATTTAACAGTGGGGTATCAACTATGGGGCCGCCATGATCACGGTGGAATAGCGTACCTAGGGATCGGGTACGACCGGATCGACGAAGAAGACAATCAAAAGGTCTCGAATCACATCAAAGCCAGCATAGGTCCAGAGCTGGTCGTCGGGATCAAGGTCAACTTCTGACCGCCTCACACGCAGTAGACAACACCCGTTGTAACGACTGCCGAACCTTTCCAAAATGTAATGTTTGATTAACCTCCAGGCAATGTTCTTGGAATATTTTGGCATTTTTTGGTCTGATCTGGTACGACTGCGTGGCGCTTTAACAACGGGGTGAGGGATCTGATGCTATCGGGTTCGTGGTCGATTCATTCCTCAATAGTTTGGCGGGCGACTTATGTCGCCAGCATACTTCTAGTTTTCTTCTATATTCTCTTCGACGTACTTGACCTCGACGGGTCGAGCTTCCTTAGGCTGATGGCTCCAATGAAAAGAACCGTTATCGTGGCTGTTGTACCCTCGGGCGCGCATCTTCATTATTCTCCTGAACAGTCCGAACTCGGCGGCGATATGTCGCTCCGGTTTACGGAGAGATCAGCAGAATATAGTCGGCCGCCTTGGGACGAACCTTTGAAAACCTCATCGCTCGGTACAGCCCGATCTCACGGCTACCGAGTGGGGCTCGCGCGGAACTCCCTTCCCGACTAGTTTCTCTGTGGCTAAATGTTTTTCCGATTCTTCTACTGAGATAACTCTTACCGGCAAAAACAGGAGGCTATATGGAAATTTTCAGATATACAAAAATTGCAAAACATCTTAGAGAGATTTACTTCGTGCTGTCGATTGTCCTAGTGCTTTCATTGGGACTCGGAGTCGCTCAAAAAGCGCTAGCTCAGCCCACACCGTTGGCGGGGTTAGAAGCGCCGCAGCTCCTTACCATTCCCACCTGGACGTCCGGCGCACCAGGGTTTCCCGCGAATACCCAAGCCAGCACCGATGTGTTCTCCTTCGATCCATCGACCCACACCCTGTACTTCGCTGACCGGACCAATTTCGGCGTCAGCGCTATCGATACACGGACCAACACCTATATCGGCACCATTGTGGTCCCGACCTGCACTGGTCTCGGCACTGCTGGAGGGGGGTCGTGTCCGAGTGGTGTGCTCGTAGCCCCCGACTTGCACAAGCTCGTCATTACTGATCGGTCCAATGTCATAGGCACCACAACACAACTCCTCAATCACATCTTTATCTTTGACTTACGGCTGGGACAGTTCACCCCGCCAGGAGGGCTCGCGCTGCCAGCGGGGCTGGCCCCGGACGAGTTGGACTATGATCCGCTGAACCAGCGGGCCTATGTGGGGAACACCGAGGCGCCGTTTTTCGTGACGGTCGTTGATCTGGTCAACAATGAGATTGTGGATCAGATTCCGTTGCCCGGCACTGTGGAGCAACCGCGCTTCAACCCGGTCGATGGCTTCGTCTACGCCACCGTCCCCGGCGCTGTCCCTGACCATGCCGTGCTGCGCATTGACCCGACGCAGAGTGGTGCAGCGGCCATTGCGGCCACCTTCCCAACTCCCGGTTGCGATCCCCGCGGGATCGATATCGATGCGCTGACCAACACGGCGATTATAGGGTGCGCCAATCCCGGCCCGCAAATACTGATGGATCTCCGTAACGGCGCCATCCTGACAACTTTTCCTGAGGTCACTGGCACCGATATCGAGGTCTTTAATCCGAATGTGCGCCGCTGGTATACCGCCTCGAGCTCGAACACGATCAGCGGCGTGGATGCTTGCCCGCAAGACACAACCAACGCCTTTCCGGTCGTCGGCGTATTTGCCGCGCCCAGGAAACCTAACCAGATAGCCACTCTAGTAGGAGTGGAGTGCTCTGGGCGGAACGGACATGGCATAGGCGTCGATCCTTTCGGCAACACCATCTATGTCGGAGTACGGCAATTCCCAGCCGATCCGAACAGTCCTAATACTGGAGCGCCAGGCGTGCTTGCCTGGCACGACCCAGCTCCCCTAGCCCAGCCGAGGCTAGTAGAAGAGTCTGCTGCCAATCTACAGGGGAACGGAAGAGTCCGGATTTTAGATGGCCACCTTGTACGAGCCAGGCTTACTAACGTGCCCACAGATCCGGCCTTGCTGAATATCACGACGACAATTGGTAATGAGGTGTTGGACTGCGAGGCATCTGGGACGAATACCATCTGCGCCGGCGTGTTGAAGGGACAGGCACTAATCGGCGGGACGGTATTCTTGGCGGCGGGCGGAACACCGGTGGCGAAAGGGACAATCCGTGTTGTCGATCGCTAGTTCGCGAATCGTGGGCCTGGTGATGATCGGTAAGATCCATCGGCCCCTTGGTTGTAGAAGAAAAAGTCGAGACGGTGTGTGCGATAAATGATTCGTGGGTTATGCATAAATAGTTAAGGGGAAGGGGTTCGCGAGTTCCCCTTCCCCCTCATCCTTGAGCAGGTTTTTCGCTGTATGTCCCATTGAGTGGATGTTCCAATGGTGATGCTGTCGGGTCGTCGTCCTTTTCATTCCTCGATATTCTGGCGTGCAACGCATGTCGTTTGTGTACTCCTGGTCTTTTCCTACATTCTCTTTGATGTACTCGATCTTGATGGGTCGAACTTTTCTCGGCTGCTGGCCGCGGTGGAAAGAGCTGCGATCGTGGCCGAGGTTCCCGATGCCATCCCGCTGAACTATTCCCCTGAAAAGTCTGAGAGCTGGGGCCACACCTCTATCCTTTTTACAGATCAATCAGGACTATGTGCTCGGCTTTATTGGGCCGAACTCTTAAGGGCTTCACCGCTCGGTGCGGCCCGGTCTCATGGTTACCGTGTGGGCCTCGCACGAAACTCTCTTCCGGACTCCACTCCTTATTGGTAACAGCAGTTTTTTCATTGATGACTTAAAAACAGCTTCGATCGCCTCTTTCTCAGGCGTTCGCGGCTGTTAACCGACGATGCAAATTTTTTGATACGTCACATTTAAGGGAGGCAACAATGAAAACAGTCAAAACGATAAGAACAGTAGAGAAAGTGATTTCCGTATGTTCTTGGTTATGACGTCAGCTTGCCGCGAGACTCGGTTCCTGGCTGATCTTCGCTGCCTCCTTGAGTGTTTGTCCTTTCGCTTAGTATTCCACATCTATTACTTCTCAAAGGAGAGAATATGAAAATCATACCAAATGTGTACATAAAATATTGGGTATTTATTTTGTTGGCTCTACTGACATCCGGCGCAACGATGGTTCACGGAACGGCTTTCGCGCAGGAAGAGACTTTTCTAAACGTTGGTCGAATAGACGTGCCGGGTGGCCTCAATTCCTTCGATATTGGCTTTGTTGATCCGAAGATCGGGCGCTACTTCTTGGCCGACCGCACCAACTCAACAGTCGATGAGGTCAAAACAAGCATTAACTCGATAAACCAGCTTGCAAAGGGCGCATTCCTCGGCGTTCAAGCCGGTACCAACACCTCGGGCCCGAACGGCGTGATCACCGCCAATAACCACACCGAAGTCTGGGCAGCCGATGGCGTTTTGTGTGGTACCCCCGCCAAAAATAACGCGTGTACCACCAGCGCGACCCCCGCAACGCAAACGAGCCGTATACTGGTCATAGACCTTAAGACGGGCGAAGTAACTCACACCATCGATAACGGCGGTAACAGAAGAGCCGACGAGCTGTGCGAGGATCCACAGCATCACGTGGTCCTCGTGGCCAATGACGATGATTCGGACTTGTTCCTCACCTTCATCTCCACGAACACCTACGAGATCCTCGGGAAGCCGCTCAGTTTGGACGGCACGGACCCCAATGCGCAGAATGTCAAAGCTACAAACGGCATCGAGCAGTGCCAGTGGAGCCCGCGGACTGGAAAATTCTATCTGGCCGTCCCGGAAGTGAACGGCTCTGGAAGTAACACTCAGCCCGGTGCCGTGCTGGAGATCGACCCAACATCCAGGATGGTGGAAAAGGTTTTTTCCATTGATTTTGGTTTTCTCCCACAAACCGGTACCCCAGGCATGCCTGGCTTTACCCCAGCCACCGCTGATTGTCTCGGACCCCAAGGACTGGCGATTGGGCCAAACCGAGAAATCCTTCTCGGCTGCAGCAATGCAGGGAAAGGATCGGTGATCATCAACGAACGCAACGGTGACTTGGTGCGGAGCCTAGCCGGCCTGAACGGTAACGACGAAGTTTGGTACAATCCCGGCAATAACCATTATTTCCTTGCCGGCAGTAACCACAACCTCGCTTTGCCCACGCTCGGTCCGATACTCGGCGTCGTCGACCAGAAACCGGATACCATCGACGAGGATGCCAGCCCGGCGACGGCGGCAGGCTCCCATTCGGTTGCGGCTGATCCGGTCTTTAACCAGGTATACGTCCCGGGCAATAATGCTGCCACAAGCATTTGCCCCGGTGGACACGGCTGCATCGCCATCTTCATGAGCGCGAACCATGATCCCGGAATATGCGGCGGAAAAGCAAACGCTTTTAAGAGCCAAGTCTGTCCCGACAAGAAAGGCAAACCTGGCACGAACTAATCGTCAGGTAAATGACGACTCAAGGGCGGGACGACCGCCCGCCCTTGAGTCCAAATTTCTTCTTGTATAGGCGCGAGCTTTGATTTCATCATATATTGACGACCAGGACCTTCCACTTCGTCGCCGCGGGATTTTGTTTTCGCGGAAATAACATCGTGCGCAAACACGCCTGTGTGCCGCTAACAACTACACCGATTCCTCCCAGCAGCACCGCAACATTGAACGAGTCCGGAGGCATCGGAATCTACGGCCGCATTCCGTAAACTGCTCTAAGCTTTTACCCTCTCCAAGAAGATCCAAGAAGAGGGGGCTTGCATGATGGAGGCCTTGGCGAAAGAAATAGCGCCAGGGTCTCCATCCCTGTCTTTTCGATGAAGGCAGGGTATGAGAGCCTCAAAGAAGAGGTACTTTGGCTATGAAGCGGTTCTGGGAACGATCAAAGCGGGAAAAAGTTCTCATTCTCGCTTCCTTTGCGATCTTGCTTTTAGCCTTGGGCCATTACTTCTTGATCGTTTCTTACCTCCAACACAGGGAGTGGGTTAAGAACCAACTTGAACTCCAACTCCAAGTTTTGACAAAAAATCTCCGCTTCATCGATCGAAAGGTGGAGATTGCCTCTACAAGCGGCCGTTCGTTCAACCGCCGAAACCTTTCAAAAGTGTAATGTCTGGGCAACCTCCAGGCAACGTTCGTGGAATAATTTGGCATTTCACGTTTGATCTGGTAGGCCTGCGTGGCGCTTAACAGCGGGGTGAGGTCCTTATGCCATCGGGTTCGTGGTCAAATTATTCTTCGAGAGTTTGGCGGGCAACTTATCTCGTCAGCCTACTTTTACTTTGTTCCAATATATTCTTAAGAGCCTCGACACTCGGTACGGCTCGGTCCCACGGCTACCGAGTCGGCCTCGCACGAAACTCTCTTCCGGACTCCTCTCCTTATTTGTAACAGTTGTTCGACTGTCTCTTTCTTTAAGCGTTCGTGGCTATAAGCCGTCGATTCAGCAACCAAAAGGAGGCAACGAAATGTTTGCAACATATTCTTCTGGCTCTTCACAGGATTCACCCCACGCAGGAATTGGACGTCGCCCGCAATTCGCGCCAGGGCGTACTCGACTCGCCGTGCTCGTCGCGGCCTCGGCGCTGTTCGGTGCTGGCGCCCTCGCGACATCCGGCGCGGCGCTGGCCGAGTGCACCGGTCCAGGGGCGCCGACCACAACGCAGACCCAATGTCTGACCGCGGTTCAGATCCCGGGCAACCCGCTGCAGTCGTACGACATTAGCTGGGTCAATCCGGATCGTGCCGAGTACTATCTGGCCGATCGCTCGAACGCGGGCATCGACATCATCGACACCCGCAACCTCACCTTCAAGAGGGCCATCCCCGGTTTCGTCGGCGCCAAGCTCAACGCCAACGGTACCGTGAACAACGCCATCTCCGGACCCGACGGTGTCGTTTCGCACGGCAGGTGGCTCTACGCCGGTGACGGCGACAGCACGCTCAAGGTGATCGATCTCGATGCGCCTGACGCGTCCGCCATTAAACAGAGCATCAGCACGGGGGGCACCACGCGGGTCGACGAAATGGCGTTGACGACGGATGGTGAATTGCTGCTCACCGCGAACAACGCCGAGGACCCGCCATTCGCGAACCTGTTCTTCGCGAACGGCGACCGGCGTTTCAGTAACGTCAGAATACTCACCCAGATCTTCATCGACCCAGCGATCGTCCCGGCAGGCGTAGGCTTGTCGATAGAGCAGCCGGCATGGGATCCCAAGACCGAGCGCTTCTACGTGTCGGTGCCGGTCATCGCTGGCAATCCGGCAGGCTGCAATTTCGACGCGGATGCACCTCCCGTTACCTGCGACGGCGGGCTACTGGTGGTCGATCCGACGACGCTCTCGACGCCGACTGCGACGATCGGCGCCTTTGATCCCACCACGAACACTGGCGTCGTGCCGCTGCACGCATGCGGGCCGAACGGCGCTACCGTCGGACCACATGACAATCTGCTCTTGGGCTGCACTCCGGCCAACAACCCGAGCGATGTGACCACGCTGGTGATCAACGCGAAGACCAAGAACTTTGCGAACATCGGCAACATCGTCGGCTCGGATGAGGTCTGGTTCAACAAGGGCGATAGGCGCTACTACACGGCCTCCAATAGGAATTGCAAAATAGCCGGAGCCCCCTGTCCGACCGCGGCGACCCAGGCAGCCGTGCTCGGCGTCATCGACGGGACCAGCGTTCTGATCGAAACCATCCCCCAGTCGTCCGGCTCCCACTCGGTGGCGGCGGACTCCAAGCGCAACCTCATCTTCGTTCCGCAGTCGGCGCCTGTCGCAGTAGTCATCGGCGGTGACACTACGAACGTGGGCGCGGGGATTTGCGGCAGCAACAACGGGTGTGTCGGTGTCTACGTCCATGATGTCGACAAGGACAGGGACCATCACGACAGAGACGACCGCGACCGGCGATAAGGCTAGCCTGCCGCACCCGCGACGGAAGTACCCGTCGCGGATTTAGAGAGACAGGGGCCGGTTATCGCCGGCCCTTGTTCATAAAGCCGAGTCGCACGATCGAGTAGGGCTGCTACCGGGTCTCAGGGCCAACTCTTGTGCTCTCGGTGCCGGCACGTGAAAGGAATCCTATCAATGAACTACCCCGCAGCAAGCTGCGGGTATCGACAAACCATGATGATATTCCCCTAAAGCCGTCACCCCCGAATGTTTCTATCGGGGGTCCAGTCAGAGTTTCGCCTGGATTCCCGCTAAAAACACGCGGGAATGACGGACTCTGAGAGG
>DASRIZ010000473.1:0-3479 GCA_035649735.1 Blastocatellia bacterium
ACAATCAGTGAGACTTTCCCTGCCCCCGCTGCTTTATGGAACCTTACGCTTCGAGCGCGGGCAACTTCCGGCGATGCGAGCATCGCGAGATCTTCGAAGTCTTCATACGTCACCGCGCGGCCGCCGTGCCGAATCGTCCGAGGCATGCGATAGAGCAACGAATCGTAGGTCTCGGCCTCCGCGCCGCCCGACGCCGCAATGTAATTTGTTACGCTCTCGACATAGGGGACCGTGGTTCTAAGCTCGGTGATTTCGCCCGCAGGCCTGTTGCCTTTAACGCCGCCGCCAGTCCTGTAACTCGCCATGCGAATATTGCCGCTTCCTGCCGGCGGGATCCTCCCGCTTATTCCGTCGCCAAAGCGAGCCTCACCTGTCAGGTGATCCAAAACGTAGTGGCGGTCTTGCGCATCTGATCCGTAGAAATCGCTCACCTGCTTCCAGCAAACCCAGATTTCAAGGGGACGACCCGCTTCATCCGCAACGATCGTGATCGCATTATCGCCGGCATCTTTCTTGATCGCGTCCTGATCAATCGCCGACGGTATTTCCAGTTCGCGCACCTCGAGCCGCTGGCTTTCCAGCACAGGGGCTAGCGAGGTGCGAACTTTTTGATTCTTGCTCCCGTCGCTCGAGCCAAGGATTTCGTTCTCGACTCGTGTAGCGTGTCTCGCCATGACCGTGTTCAGCAGCAGAGAGGAAATCTCGGGCTCGCTCGCATACTTCCCTTTTATAAGAACCGCTCGCAGCCAACAGTGCGACAATCCAAATTCAGAGCGGCGCCCAAAATCGGACGGCGCGACGAACTCGACGACACCTGCCCTGGTGAAGTTCGCCGTCGCGTCACGCACAGTCAGGCCGGTCCATTCAAGGGCATCTGTCGAGTACTGCCATTCGATCTCCGGCCGATTGATTGCGTCTGCATCACCCCTGGCGCCGACATAGAGATTGATCTTGCTGTTCGGAATCCGGCTCAATGTTGCGGACGGCTCAAAACCCAGATAGAAACCCGGATGCTTATCCTGCGACGGGTGAAACGGAACGATTGGCTTTTCATTAAGCGCGTCTCTCTTATCGAATATGAAATCGTTGTAGGACAGAACTACTTCCGGCGGCCCCTCTATGATCGTCGAGTAGCTGATCTTCATCGAACTAATCAACGGCGCTGCGGCGGGAATCGATTTGTAGGTGTAGCTATCTCCCTTTCTTTCAACTTTGAGTTCTGCTCCAGGCCCGTAGCTGCCGTCCTTCAAACGCGCGCGTATCCAGTAACCGTCCATGCCGTTGACATGGGTAAACGCACACTTCTCGGGGAAGGAAAACTTAACGGAGTTAGAGAGCGTAAGATTCGCGGTGTTATCTTCCAGACCCTTGACGGTTGTCCACGTAGCGCCATCCCAATATTCCCACTCAACTTTTGCATTTCGCGGTTTATCTGTGGGCGGCTCCTGGCCAACCATACTAAGTGTCAGCTTTATCGTTACCTTGCAATCTGGCTCCTTGAAGTCCTTGTCGATTCTCAGAAACAAAGAATCTCCGGGCAGCGGGCTTTCACCGAAGGGGAAAAAGGCTCGATTTAGGTCAATCGGAGCGCTATTTGTAAATCCGTTTTCGACCGCCCTCTCCTTGCGTTCAAATGACGCCCTCAAGGCAATAGCGCTTAGAGAAGGAAGCGCCGTCTCAGGAGTGATAGTGCCAATCAGCCGGCAGCGCAGCCAACGTTTCTCGATCAGGTTGAGCGTTGTCGGCGGCGATGCGTTCAGCGCTTTAAGATCAATGTCATTGCCGCTTCTTATCTCTCCACTTTGTTCTTGCACCCAGTCCTTTTTCTGTTCATCCCAGCCGTCCCACGCAACGTTGAGTTTTCCTTGCCCGGCTACTGTGAGCTTGATACTAAGTTCATTTCTCTCGCCTGGATGGTTGAAGATGCGATCGTGCGCTACGTAGAGCACATGGTCGATTGCGCGAGCGCCCAGAAAGATGGGTTCCGGGTTCCCAACCTGGCTCGATTGTGAAAGCAACAGACTGTGATCGACGTAGCGGTCGGTCGCAGGTTCGCGAGTGAATGCGGCCGTCAGCCTTGAGGAGGTGACCACCAACTCGTGCTCGGTTTCATATATGACGGCGCCCTGATCGTCTTCCGATGCGACCGCGGCTATCTCGGTCCCGGCGGGCACCACCGCGCCGCCCGCGGCTGCTTCGGACACCGAAAAGGTAAGCGGGACGCGAGCGGGTCTGGGAGGCATGAGCGATGCTCCCAACAAATCCAGAAAGGCGAGAAAGTTTTTTTCGGGCACGCGGTTGAGCCGGTCTGTAATAAGCTCGGCAAACCTGGCAAATATCTTTATTAACGCGCCACTCACCCCTTCTTCAGGCCAAAGGATCTTCGCGTCCGCGCCAGGGTTAAGCGTCTCGACTACCTGTCTGAAGAAGTCAGGCGCGGTTCGCGAATCTATTTTTGGAGCGGACCGTTTCACTAAGCCGAACCCCTTTCGAGATAGAACGGATAGACAAGGTTGAACTGATTGTTGGTCGCGCGTACCTGATAATCGATGCTGATCACAAGCATTTCGCCCTGTCCCTCGGGCTGCACCTGGACATCGAGCACATCAATTCGCGGTTCGAAAAACAGCAACGCGTCTTTCACTTCTTCCTCGATGCGCCCGGCGGTTGAAGCCGAGTTGGTCTCAAACACCAGATCGTATATGCCGCAACCGAAGTCGGGGCGCATTACCCGCTCGCCCTTCGCAGTACCCAGAATCAGCCAAATCGACTGGCGAACACTCTCTTCGTATTCGGCTGTCCGCAGCTTGCCCGTATTGCCTATGACGTCGTCATCTACGACTTCAAGCGGGAAGTACCATCCGATTCCAAGAAACGGTTTGGACATGATCGGCTCTCATCCTATGAAGACCGTACCGGCGGCGATGACCTTTCCGGCGGGCTGATCCATCGGGTCGTTGCAGGTCATAGCAGCGTCGCCATTTCGCGCCGCAGGTTTCCCGTTGATCTTTACGGTTGCGCTCCCAACCTGAATCGTCGCTTTGTTAGAAGGAGGCTTTTGAAAGATTGTGCCGGGCGGCGTTACAACGTGGGGGGGAACATTCTCCGCCGTACTTCCCACTGTCGCAGCCGCACGACCCATAATTTTCACATTGCTGCTGAGCCCGCCATTCAACATTCCCATAAACTGATGCGGCAGCATCGTAGGCGTCACGGTCGGACCCGTTGGAACCATAACGATGTGCATATCAACGGCGATGATACGATCACCCTGTTTAGCAGCCGGTTGTCCCATAACCTAATTGATATTGACTGTGGCCCCTTTGATGTTCATCGCAGCCGAAGCTTTTAGGTCCAACCCGGCTCCCGATTCTATTTTTGTTTGAGTGGACGACTTGATCACGATCTCTTTCGCGTCCAGCTTAATCGTTCCCTTTGGCGCCGAGATCGAGACGTTTTTTTCGGATGCGATGGTGATC
>DASRIZ010000474.1:0-6500 GCA_035649735.1 Blastocatellia bacterium
GACCGGCGCGATCGAGCCACTCGGATATACGCGGGATTTTCGTTGACTGCTGCGCCTGTACCACAGCCCCAGCCACCACGAGCACGAAAGTGATTATCGAGAACCCAGCCATTTTGGTCTGCGGGGCCGTTTTTGGATTGCCGCTGGTTCGACATTGCTCACCACAGGTTTTGGATTCTCGAAAAAAGACTTCCAACGACGTCGCTTCATAGACTTGTTCTCCAGGCTTCCAATCCAAAATCTAAAATCGAAAATCCAAAATGTATATTTAATGACTCGATCTGCCCGCGCCAGCACATTCGGTGGGATAGTCTCTCGATTTTAGATTTTGGATACTTCCGCATGGCTCAGCATAGGTCTTCGATTTTAGATTGTGGGATCATCGAATAACTCGATCTGCCCTGGCCAATACGTTCGGGGGTATTGTTAATCCGATCTGCTTCGCGGTTTTCAAATTGATCACCAGTTCGAACTTTGTCGGCTGCTCGATGGGAAGATCGCCCGGATTGGCGCCTTTAAGAATCTTGTCGACGTAGATCGCAAAGCGCCGCCAGATATGGTCGCGGTCGGTCCCGTAGGAGACAAGTCCACCGGCTTCGGCGCTCTCTCTGCCTTCGTAGATGGCCGGCAGCCCGTTCTTATTCGCAAACTCTATAAGACGCACAAGTTGGATAGGATTGGTGCCGAGGCGTGAGAGAATCCCGTTGGCACGCTCTTTAGTGATCGATTGGAGTGCGGGCTCTAGATTATCGAGTCGTCGAATGACGAATGGGATAAGCTGTACGCCCAAGGCTCGGGCCGGAGCCTCGGTTTGTTTCATATAGAGTTTACTGTTTTCTCCTTCCGGCATCGGAACCGCCACGCGGGAAACCTTGGGGGCAACCTCCTTGAGCAGCTCGAGGTTTTTTCCCCCCAACTCTCCGCTCATGCTTGTCAATCCCGTGATGTTCCCGCCGGGACGCGCGAGGCTGGCAACGAGCCCCACTGCGACTGGATTGCCCGCTTGCATAACGATGGGGATGCTTTTAGTCGCGTTCTTGGCGGAATTGGTTAAAGCCGTGCTGTCGGCGACGATTACATCAACCGGCAGACCGACCAGTTCGGCCGCTAATTTCGGATACTGATCAGGTTTTTCCTCTGCTCGGCGAATCTCCAACCCAAAGTGCTTGCCCTCGACGTAACCTAGCTCCTTCAGGCCCTGACGAAACACCTCTATTCTCGACGATCGAGGCACATTGGTCAAAACACCGATGCGGTAGATCTTATTCGGCTGCTGCGCGTGGGCGGAGATGCTAAGAGCAAGCGTACTGAAGAGAGCAACACAGAAAATTTTTCTTTTCATCGTTTTCCTCGCCGGCAGCCTATCCTGAGCAAGGTCGAAGGGCCTGGTGGCTATTTTACTTGATCACCTTGTCCGCCCTTACCAGCACGTTCGGCGGAATGTTCAGGCCGATCTGCTTCGCTGTTTTCAGATTGATGATGAACTCGAACTTGGTCGGCTGCTCGACGGGGAGATCGCCGGGCATTCTTCCTTTGAGGATCTTGTCTACGTAAATCGCGGCGCGCCGGTCCAGGTCGAATGGGTTCACTCCGTAGGCCATGAGCCCTCCGACTTCCATATATTCTCGACTGCGGTATATCGCCGGTAGCCGGTTCCTTATAGTAATATCTACAACCTGTTTTCGATGTGCAGCGTAAACGCCGCTCCCCAGCACCAAGATTGCATCGGCACGCGCTTTGTTTGCCGCGCGGAATGCAGAATTGACTTCTTTGGGAGTTGGTACATCTAGATATTGAGGCGTTACTCCGAATGCGCCTGCGGCGCTCTCGATTTCTTTTAACAGTTGCGCGTGGCCTGGCGTGGTCGAAGTGCCGAGGACGGCCAAGCGCAAGAGCCGGGGAACGATCTCTTTGAGAAGCTCCACATGCTTCCCGCTGATCTCCGGGGCCAGGCTCGACAGTCCGGTGATATTCCCTCCCGGTCGCGCCAGGCTCGCCACGAAGCCATTGCGAACCGGATCGATATCTCGCGCCATCACAATCGGAATCGTATGAGTTGCCTCCTTGGCAGCGCGAGTGGGTCCCGAATTGCTCGTAACGATGACATCTACTTTGAGACGCACAAGCTCGGCCGCAAGCGCGGGAACGCGATCTTCCTTACTATCTGCATACCGATCCTCGAGCAGAATTGTTTTCCCCTCAACGTATCCCAGTTCCCGCAGACCTTGGCGGAATGCCTCAATTCGCGGTGCGCCGGAGGACGCCGACACGGAATATAGCAATCCAATCCGTGGCACTTTCGCCGGCTGCTGCGCCCGTGCGAACACGCTAAGCGCAAAGAGCGTAGTGCTAAGGGCAAGGCAGAAAACGCTCTTGCTGACTCCTGACCACTGACTGCTGACTACTTTCATCGAATCACCCTATCCGCTCTCGCCAGCACATTCGGCGGAATCGTCAGCCCGATCTGCTTGGCCGTCTTGAGATTGATAACTAACTCAAACTTTGTCGGTCGCTCGACGGGAAGCTCGGCGGGCTTGGTGCCCTTGAGAATTTTGTCCGTGATGATCGCGGCTCGGCGATAGATGTCAGCGTCATCGGCTGTATATGAGGTCAGTCCGCCACCGTCGACAAATTCGGAGCGCTCGAACATGATGGGCATTCGCTTTTTTACACCAAGTTCTGCAATCCGCTTAGCGTTACGATTGACCACGCCGTAGCTCATCGCCATCAGCGCGCCCGTCCGCGCTTTGATGGCGGCATCGAAGGTCGCAGCGATCTCTGGCTTGTCTGGACGAATCACCAACCTGGTCACCGGCAGCTTTAGTGTGCGGGCTTCGGCTTCAAACTGCTTGAAGTCCTCCTCGCCTGTAGATGCGTCCGAGGCCATTAAAATGCCGACGCGAGAAAGACCAGGCAGCATCTCTTTGAGCAGCTCCAGCCGTTTTCCGCCCAGCTCACGCGTCATTCTTGTAACGCCGGTGACGTTGCCGCCGGGCCGCGCCAGACTTTTGACTAAGCCAGCGGCTACGGGATCGGCGGAGGTCACCATCACGATAGGAATGGTCTTGGACGCGTTCATCGCAGCCTGAATGGCTGGCCTTGTGGTAATGACAATCGCATCGAGATTTTGCTGAACCAATTCTTCGGCAAGCTGCGCCTCGCGCGCCGCGCCTTTGCCATCGGCGAAGCGATATTCGATACGAAGATTCTTGCCCTCGACGTAGCCTAAATCGTGGAGCGACTGGCGGAACACTTCGAAATACCGTCCAGGGTTCTTCGCGTTGCCGCCACCCCCTATGTGCAGACCGATGCGCGGAATCTTTTTGGTCGCTTGCTGCGCCTCGGCGGGAAAACTAGTTATCAAGACAATAGTTGCCAACAACGAGACGAGACTTTTCTGAATCATGGTCTTCTTACCGAATCACTCTGTCGGCCCGTGCCAACACATTCGGCGGAATCGTCAGTCCGATTTGTTTGGCGGCTTTCAGATTGATGACCAGCTCGAACTTCTTCGGCTGCTCCACCGGGAGATCGGCTGCCTTTGCGCCCTTTAGGATTTTGTCCACATAGGTGGCGGCGCGGCGGTACAGATCGGGAATGCTTGTCGCGTAGGTCATAAGGCCCCCGGCGAGCTCTAGATACATTCCTGGCAGCCGGTGTTTTGCTGCCAATTCGACAAGCCTTGTTTGGTTAGTGTTGAAAAACCCGCTCGGCGAAATCATGACAGCATCTGCACGGCTCTTAGCGCTGGATCGGAATGCGTTTTCCAATTCATCAAGACTTCGCACCTCCAGAGCTGTACTTTTAGCAACCGGGCCGCGGCTTCAGTTTCCTTAACTTCAGTGGCCAGACTACGGGGGTCTAAGAAAATGGCGACACGAGAAAGCTTAGGAATAGTTTCCTTGAGCAACTCCATTCGCTTGCCGGCCAAGTCCGCGGTAATAGTGCTCAGCCCCGTGATGTTCCCGCCGGGGTGCGCTAGGCTGGCGACAAATCCAAGGCCAACAGGGTCTCCAACGGACGTCATGATGATCGGGATCGTGCTGGTGGCTTGCTTGGCGGCACGGGTCGGATTGTCTCCTGCGGTAACGATGCAGTCCACCTTGAGACGAACCAGCTCCGTGGCGAGTTCCGGAAGTCGATTTATGTTCCCTTCTGCCGATCGATACTCAATGACAATGTTTTTACCTTCGATGTAACCAAGCTCGCGCAGTCCCTGGTGGAAGGCATCGAGCCGGGGTGACACGGAGGAGAGTGCGGCGGTTGATAGAAAACTTATCCGTGGGACTGTCCCAGCCTGCTGCTGCGCCTCGGCAGACACTGCAACAGCAAGCAGTACCACTGCAAACAGGATTGAGAAAATGGCTTTCCGCATTGCACACACCATTGCCCGTCATGTGTATCACGTGGGCGGTAGTAGAGAACAGTGAAATTTACGACGGAAGGCGGCAGTTTTTCGTCGCATGGGAAGACCAAAGTGAGTCGTGGCTCTAGGAAGTCAATCGAATGTCGCCGAAGGTCAAGAAAAAGGCGCTTGAGGGCCTTTATAGAAGTGCGGGTCTGGATCACACTTAGCGAGCGAGTGCTATGCACATCACCGCCGGATCTCGGCCACGTTTCTCTATCGCAACTTTGGTTATTGGCCGTGGATGCTGTGGCGGAGAAAGCAGAACTAACTTTAGCCCGCGATGGTTTTGCGTGCAATCCTAATTTTGGTCACCCGAGTTGCGACTAATTCGTCCAAACAAAACTGCGCCACCCCTGGGTGAATAGCGTCTGGCGTTTTTCGGTACGCGAGCCCGTCCCATATGACCGTGAAGCTATTGGCCGCATCATGATGGATGATCTCGCGAGGCTCTATCGCTTCATTGAAGACGCAGAATTCAAAGCCGCGATTCTCGAAGTGCTGATCGACTTGGATCGTCAATTGGGCGAGCTTGGGACACCCAACTATCATTGACCGTGGTTTCTGCACCTGCTCAAACAAAATTTGAAAGAAAAGGCAAAACAATGAAAGCGGAGAAGGACGATGGGTATAAGTGCCCACGGTGTGACGGCCACATTCCGGAGCAGTTCTACTGCCGCGACTGCGGCTACGTGCCGGACTGGAGGCAGATTGAAACGCACAAGACCCACAGGGAAGAGGCATAACTCATGGAGCTGAGATGTCCTATCTAAATTCGACTGTGATGACTTTCGTCTCCCTGCCAACGCCGCCTGAATTAGAATTGATCAAACATCGAGCGCCGCTTCGGATCTTGCGTTAACACAACCGGCGCAACGATCGGGAAAAAGAAGAGCTACGCCAGGTTCTGTGGAGACCACGCGCGGTCTTCAACGCGCCTACCGAGGCAATAAAAAACAGATCGCTGCGCTTGCGCCGGCATCTCGAAATCGTGCGGCGGCCGGTAGCGTTCTGAATGAATCGATGGAGAAATCAGTTCAATCTTACGGCTAACGATGGCCATCAGCGGCCGCTGCATGGGCTGGTTGGGCGGCCGGGCGCAGCACCTTCGACCCGCGAGGCTAGTATACGCTTTACCGTGCTCGTCAGTGCTACTGCGCGGCCTCCTGCAGATACTTGTGGATGAAAGCGATTGCCATGCTTCCTTCACCAACAGCGGAAGCAACGCGTTTGACCGGGCTCAACCTCACATCCCCGCAGGCAAGAACACCGGGGACACTCGATTCGAGGAGGTAGGGATCGCGGCTGAGCGACCAACGCCCGGCCTTCACCACGTCATCACCAGTCAGGATATATCCGCGTGCATCGCGTGCGATCTCCTCCGGCAGCCACTCGGTCTCTGCTTCGGCTCCGATGAAGATGAAAAGCCCGCCACAGTCGTGTCGGCGCACCTTTGTGCTCGCGTTGTCGCGTATGTCGATCGCCGTCAAGTTGGTGTCACCGTGCGCGGCGACGACTTCAGACCGCAGTTGGACCGCCACGTTCGATTTCCCGCCGAGCTGCTCGATCAGATAGCGAGACATGTTCTTTTCCAGGGAATCACCTCTGACGACAAGCGTCACCGTGCGTGCGTGATTGGCAAAGTACAAAGCAGCCTGACCGGCTGAGTTTCCGGCACCAATGAGGTGAACGTCGAGTCCATGGGTAGCGCTCGCTTCGCTGCGTGCCGCGCCATAGTAGAGGCCTTTGCCGATGAGCCGATCGAAGCCATCGATCGCGAGCCGACGCCATGTGACGCCGGTCGCGAGAACGAGGGTCCGCGCCCGGACGACATCGCCGCCATCGAGTGGACCTGACGCATGCTCGCATCGATGCGAGCGACGGACCGCGTGACCAGAATCTCCGCCCCGAGCCGCTTTGCCTGCTGCAGTGCACGGCTTGCGAGTTCGTCGCCCGAGACACCACTGGGGAAGCCGAGATAGTTCTCGATGCGCGAAGACGTTCCGGCCTGACCTCCTGGGGCCTCGCGCTCCACCACTACAGTGCGCAGTCCTTCGGACGCGCCGTAGACTGCCGCTGCAAGGCCGGCCGGCCC
>DASRIZ010000475.1:0-5640 GCA_035649735.1 Blastocatellia bacterium
TAACAAAGGGTTTAGTAGTAACGGCTTCGCAATCATAAGGATTAAATGACCAAGCTGATAAGACCGATTCTGCCCGGATTTCTGTTGATCATTCTGGCGGCCTCGGCCCTTGCGGAAACCAAGGTCCCAGTCCCCACTCAAGGCTCGATCCAGGGAACGATAATCGAGAAGCGCGGCTATGTTATGGCGGGCTTGCCGGTGATCGCGCGCAACATCGTCACCGGCACTGAATATCAGACGACTTCCCGAGCGGGGGCGGGCCCATCCGCCGAGCGACGTGACGGGTTCGACGCTCTGCGCCACATTGGGCTGGTGACCGACGCGAATGCCGATTTCTCGTTCGAGAACCTCGAACCGGGACGCTATCTGATTGCCTCGGAGTGTGAGGGAGTCGATCACATTATTGGCGCGGTGGTGGTCGAGCCCGGCAAGACCGCCCAGATCTCGCTGCTGGCGCTTCCTCTTGCCGAGACCGGCAACATCGCAGTAGACAAGTTCATAGCCTCATCCACCCTTCATGGCGGAAGCTATCCCGCGGGAAACATCAGTTATCTAAACGTCAACGATGCCCTGGATATTTATTTCATGATCGTCTACTTCGGTATCCTGGCCCTGTTGTCCGTTTACGGCGTGTATCGTTACCGGTTGGTCTATTTATTCCTCAGGTATAAGAGTCATCGCCCTGAGCCCAAGTCCAGATTCGCGCCCGCCCGGCTGCCGCGGATTACTGTCCAGTTACCGCTGTTTAACGAGATGTATGTAGCTGAACGGCTGATTGAGGCAGTTGCCAATTTGGAATATCCGCGAGAACTGCTCGAGATTCAGGTGCTCGATGATTCGACCGATGATACTCGGCAAATAGCTTCGGCGGCAGTGAACAAATACTTCGAGCAAGGGGTCGATATTGTCTATCATCATCGCGATGATCGAGTCGGCTTCAAAGCCGGAGCCCTTGAAGCGGGGCTAAAGAAATCGTCTGGAGAGTTTGTGCTGATCTTTGATGCCGATTTCGTACCCCGCCCGGATTGCATTCGCCGTATGATTGACTACTTTACCGATGAGCGAGTTGGTATGGTGCAGATGCGATGGAGCCACATCAACGCCGATTACTCATTGCTCACCAGGGTTCAGGGAATCATGCTCGATGGCCATTTCGTTATCGAACAGGTGGCACGCAATCGTTGTGGTGGATTTTTCAATTTCAACGGCACGGCCGGGATGTGGCGGCGAGAGGCAATAGAGTGGTCGGGTGGCTGGCAACACGACACCCTGGCCGAAGACACGGATCTTTCCTATCGTGCGCAATTGATGGGCTGGCGCTTTATCTATCTGGCGGATGACGACGTTCCTGCCGAGTTGCCAGTCGAGATAAACGCCTTCAAATCGCAACAGCGGCGCTGGGCCAAAGGTGTCGTCCAGGTCGGGATTAAGCTGTTTCGCCGCATGTGGCACGATCCTCGGCTATCGACTCGAGTCAAGCTGGAACAGTTCTTTCGCCTGACCGGCAATCTTGCCGCGCCGCTGGTGATCGTGCTCGCGCTTATCAATCTTCCGATTCTGATCGTTCGGTACAACCAGGGACTGTTTCATTTGTTTGCGCTGGACGTGCCGATTCTAACGTTCTCCACCGTGTCGGTGATCGTTTATTATCTTGTGACTCAGCGGTATCTTCACCCCGATACCTGGAAACAATCGATCAAGTACATTCCGTTTGTGATGAGCATGGGGATCGCGTTGACGTTTTCAAACGCGCGAGCCGTAATCGAGGCGCTCTTAGGCGTAAAGACGCCGTTTGTTCGCACGCCCAAGTACCGAATCGAAGACACGCACGACACGACCTGGGTAAAGAAGCGCTATGTACCCAGGCGGATCTCGTTGCCGTGGCTGGAGCTGCTGTTCGCGGCCTACTTTGTGTTTACGATCTGGTTTGCGATAGACAGCGGAATCTTCGGCACGCTGCCGTTTCTGATGATCTATTTGTGCGGGTACGCCTATGCAGCGGCAATGTCGATTGCACAGATGCTGCCCAGGCTGCGGCGAAAGTGAAGCTGGCGGGTTGAACGGCGCAGACGCGCAAACCAACAACGCGCACACCAACAGTTGACAAATCTTTCTTACCTAGTATTATCCTCGCACCGCTTAGAAGGCAGAGAGGCTCTTCCGGAGTAGTCCTCTCACTCTTGAATCAAATAGCTAATATAGGAAGGACTGTTCCCATGAGGAAGTATTTTGCAACATGGGCAACGTCAGCCATTCTGCTCGCGTTAGCTTCAACCGCGAACGCGCAGCAAATAAGGGCCGACGTAGGCCTAAGCACCGAGCGACAGGGCGTTTCAATCAACGTCGACGGGCGCTACTACAACTCGAAATACAAGATCTTCGCCTTGGGTCGATTGTTCATCAACGAACCGGACAACGACACGCCGATCGGGCCATTCAGAAATAACAATCCACTGACCGTAGAAGCCGCAGTCGGACGTTTCTTTCGAGCTGGCGGCACGCTGGTCGGACCGCTTGGCGGGTTCGATTCGAAGAAACGAATTATCGCCGGGGCAGACTTCATAACAAAGGTCCGCCAACACACCGTTGCTTATCTCGGGTACGGTAAAATCGCCACCGACTCGACGGATGTCAACGGGATGCGGCATCGTTTGATGGTGGATCTCAAGAAAGACGAGAAGCTGTTCCTTCGTCTTGATTGGAAGACCGAGGGCAGCAGTAACGAACATTGCCGTTTGGGAGTCGAGTTCCACACCCGAATCGACAAGCTGAACCTGCCAATTTATGTTGAGCCGTTCTGGAATTTCGCAGACAAGCGAGTCGGACTTCGGCTTGGCACACGGCTCTGAAAAGACGTCGAAACCCCTATCGATTCGAGCTTCGTAGGATTTAGTTACAGTCGGTCTCGGTTGCAATCGTGGCTCGTCACATGGGTCACGATTGTCCCGTAGCCGACTGATCTGCGCTCAAAGATCAACCTCCCGCCTATCGTTCTTGCACCCTGCTGTTTCCTCTTTCATCCGAACAATCACCGATAAGTCTAATAGTTATCGCTGATAGTGCGTTGACCGAAGCCCGCCACTGTAGGGACGGCCTCGTGGAATTCATTTTGCAGCAGTAAGTGACCCCCCAAGCGTCCTAATCAAGGACGCGGCCCAAGATGAAAAAAAAGCAGGAGGCTCAATTGCCATGAGAAGAGTAGTTTTTTTGTTTTCTGTGTTCCTACTAACAGCGATTTCCGCTCGCGCACAAAGCGCACCAAGCGAGTACCCAAAAGGCGAAATCTCCGGTGGCTATTCGTTCTACAGCGCAAGCGTTAACTTTCTTAATCCGTTCGTAGTGAATCCGCTCATTGTCGGGGCTCCAATTCCTCCGGAGTTCATCACTGACCGTCAAGGCCTTAACGGATACTCAATAGGCGGCGCGGTGAATTTCTCAAGAAATCTGGGACTTGCAGTCGAGTTCGCCCATCACCACGAAGATGTAATTAAGTTCGACGACGCACCGGATATAGACGCCAGCGCGTTGACCTTCTTGTTCGGTCCGCGGTTTACCGCTCGAGGCGACAAAGTAGAAGGGTTCGGGCACTTTTTGATTGGCGGGACAAGAAGAAGCCTGGAGGAATTCGGTTCCAAAACTGACTTTACTTTGGGGATAGGCGGAGGCCTTGACGTCAAGGTTGGCAGAAACTTCGCAATCCGAATGATCCAATTCGACTACACGCCTTTCCGTGGTATAGACCCGGAAACGATTTGCGGATGCTCATCGTGGCGCAACAATTACAAGGTCGGCGTTGGCGTTACGTACAGGTTTGAGTAGCTGTCAAAACTTTGGGGCGGTGGGTTTCTGCCGCCCCGTTTTCCATCACGATTTGTCCTGCTCTCGGACTGCTGTACGATTGTAAATCGCACTCCCTACCTTTTCATTTATTCAGGTCTAACTCTTCCTCGCCACGATAAGTCAAATATTTAGTATTAATAACGATGGGGCGCGAACTGCGCAGGTTTGGTGCAAGTAAGTGGAATTCATCTTGCCGAGGTTCAACTCACACAGCGGGCCGGACGGCCCCAATATCAGAACCAGGAGGCTCGATTGCGATGAGAAGAGTAGTCTTTCTGTTTACCGTTTTCGTACTGACAACCATTTCCGCAAGCGCACAACGCGATTACCCCAAAGCTGAGATCTTTGGAGGTTACTCGCACTTCAGCGCCGACATAAACCTCGACAACCCGTTCGATAATGATGGACTCCCGTTCTTTCAGCAGCGTGAGGGCATACATGGATTCGCCTTCGGCGGCGCTGCAAATTTCTCAAAGAATTTTGGCGTGGTCGCGGACATCGGTTATCACAAAAAAGAGTTTGAAGTGTTCGGACCTGATATCGACTTCAGCACAACTACTTTCCTGTTCGGTCCGCGATTCACCGCGCGAGGAGACCGGGTGGAGGGATTCGCCCACGCGCTGGTAGGCGGAGTGAAGCGGAAGGTCGAGGACTTCGATTCGGATACGGCGTTCGCTTGGGGTCTGGGTGGGGGTGTTGACATAAAGGTCAGCAACAACTTTGGTGTGAGGTTGTTCCAGCTTGACTACGTGCCTTTCAAGGAACGGAACCCGTTCACGCTGGACAACGAATGGCGCCACAATCTCAAGATCGGAGTCGGCGTTACATTCAGATTCGAATAATCCAGTCGAAAGGACGTTCAATAGGGTGAAGGGGGCGGCTTTCTGGCCGCCCCTTTCCACTCTTCGTTTGCTAGCGTATTTGAGAACTCGCAAAAATCGACTTTGCACCTGAGCCGACCTTCTTCACGTAGTAACGAAGTTATTCGTTTCTTTCGAGCATACAAATCTTAACGAGGAACGAAGCAATCCACTGCGCCGCCCCCACTTCCCGCCAGCTCAGCTAAAGACTGACAGCACACACAGCTCCTGGATTTAGGATTTATAGATCAATGGTTTGCAAAGCCATACAGTCAATGAGGTAGAATCCTGATCTTGTGTTTGGATCATAAAACGAGGCCTCTTATGAAAACAAAGACCGTTTCAATCCTCATCTTGTCGATTGTTGTATCTCAACTCTGTACGGGTTTCGCCGTTGGACAGGCGCAGATCGCTCAGTTCAAAAAGACTGCGCTGCTCTCCGATAAAGAAGTCGCCGCTCTTGGCGCTGAGATCAGCGGCGTGATCGCTAAAGACACCGTTATCGAACTCGCCCGCTCCCATCGGGTACAGGCGTCATCAGGTTATTCAAACGCCGCGAAATACATCGCCGCTAAGGCAAAAGAATACGGACTCGACCAGGTTCAGATTGAGCGCTTTCCGGCGGACGGTTCGACCACTTACCACACGCTCAAATCCGCGACCGGTTGGGAGGTCCAGTCCGCGGAGTTGTGGGAAACCGAGCCAGGCAAAATCAAGATCGCCGACTGGGAAGAAATGCGCGTTGCGCTGGCAGACTATTCGCAGAGTGCGACGGCGACCGCCACCCTAATTGACGTCGGAATGGGAACCTCGGCAAAGGATTATGAAGGCAAGGAAGTCATGGGACGCATTGTGCTCGCCGGCGGAGGGGTCGCTGCCGTCCACAAGCTAGCCTGTGACGAGCGAGGCGCGGCGGGGATTCTCAGCTATCAACAAAATC
>DASRIZ010000476.1:0-2686 GCA_035649735.1 Blastocatellia bacterium
CTTTCTCGCGCGCTGCTACGTTTATTGGCGAGCCAATATATGTTCCCAGAAATGCTACCGGCGAAGAGGTGGCGGCAAAACAATCCGCGTTGCAGGCGGCACTCGAACGCTTAATGCAGGACGGCGAAAACTGGCGGGAACAAAGGAAGGGTTAGTGCGCAAATGCTCAACCTAACTTAATCACGTCCGCTCGGTCCTTTCCTTGTGCCTCCTCTCTCCTCGTGACAGAACCCGCGCTTACACCCGCGAATAAAATCTATCAAGTGAGCGACCAGCGGATCGTCAATCCTATCGAGATCCTCAATCGCTTCTCTGAGTGCTAGTCCAGATCGCAGTAACAAGCGATACGCTTGCTTTAGATTGGCAAGATCAAGAGACTTGAATCCTGCTCTTCGGAGACCGACGGTGTTCAACCCCTTTGCGCGACCCGGCGCGCCGTCGGTGGTGACAAACGGCAAACAGTCCTGAACGATTTTCGCGTTACCGCCAATCATCGCCAGACGCCCGATCCGACAAAACTGGTGCACCACGACTCCGCCTGAGATGAACACACGGTCCTCGATATCGATGTGACCGGCAAGCGCGACGTTGTTGGCGATTATCACCTCATCGCCGAGAGTGCAATTGTGCGCGACGTGAGCGTTGGCCATGATGAAACAGTTTGATCCAACAATGGTCTCCGAATCGGGTTGAGTGCCCCGATGCATCGTGACCCCCTCCCGTATTCGGTTGTTCGCGCCGATGCGAAGGAAGCTCCTGCAATCACGGAAGCTGAGATCCTGGGGGTCGCCGCCGAGAACCGCACCTTCTTGGACAATGTTTCCGGGCCCGAGCGTAGTAAATCGTTTTATCACAGCATGTGCGCGGATATCGCTGCCTTCACCAATCTCCGTGTCTTCCTCGACGACCGCATACGGTCCTATCTTAACGCCGGGACCGAGCCTGGCGCCTGAATTGATGATGGCTGTGGTGTGAATGTCCATGGGCGGTCAATATTAACATGTGAGTTCTGGTTAGAATACTGTTGCCCTTTCGCGCCTCTTATCGTATTTTGGGTCAACCGAACCCCGGGGGGTTTTGACCTCCGGATGCCCCTATTCGAGTAATAAGACCCCGCACAAGAACGCTTTTCACACCCGCGCGTTTCTAGGAGACAAGGATGAGTTTCTTCGACCTGCAGCCGGTCCTCGATAAAATGCTTTCGGTTGCCGATAACATCTCGGATCTGAACTTCTCGGTAGGGCGGCCGCCTCAGGTCGAGATCAACGGACGGCTTACCCCTGTAGAGGTAAAAGGGCTCCGAAACCTCACGCCTTACCAGACCGAGATAATCGCGATGTCACTGATGGAGGGGAATGCCGATGCAGCGCGCCGTTTTATACAGACCGGTTCGGCGGACATAGGCTACGCGATTCCAAGCAGGGTGCGTTTTCGCGTGAATATTTTCAAGCAGCGTGGGTCGATTTCGATTGTAATGCGCGTTATTCCGACCAGTGTTCCGACTATTGATAGCCTCGGGCTTCCCGCGCAGCTAGGTGAAGTATCGAACCTTAAAAATGGCATCGTTCTGCTGACCGGGCCGACTGGATCCGGCAAAACATCAACACTGGCAGCCATCATAGACAAGGTCAATACTGAGCATAGTTATCATATCGTCACGATTGAAGATCCGATCGAATTTCTGCATCAGCATAAGAAGTCAACGATCAACCAACGTGAGTTGGGGACCGATACGCCTGCTTTTGCGCTTGGGCTCAGGGCCGCGCTGCGACAGGCGCCAAAGGTAATCCTGGTGGGCGAAATGCGGGATATGGAGACCACTGAGATCGCGCTCGAGGCTTCGGAAACCGGACATCTTGTCCTATCGACATTGCACACAACGGATGCTTCCAAGACGGTCAATCGGATAATCGGCATATATCCGAAATCCGAGGAGCACGTCATCCGCACGCGGCTTGCGCAGGCCTTCCGGTACATAGTGTCGCAGCGCCTCCTCCCTCGCGCGGATGGCGACGGGCGGATAGCCGCAGTCGAAATTCTGAAGGCTACGCCGCGATCTCGCGAGTACATTGAGCAGGGCGAAAGCGAAGGAAAGACCTTGCTCGAGGCTATGAACGATGGCGAACTCGAGGGAATGCAGCACTTCGATCAAGTTATCGAGAAAATGATTCGCAGCCAAGTAATTACTCAAGAGGATGGGCTTGCTTTTGCTACCAATCCATCAAATCTGTTATTGAGGCTGTCGGGATTAGGAACCTCAGACGATATGTTAAGCAGACGCGAGGAGCGAAGCTACATACCCGGACGAGCAGCCGATGCAACGAAGCAGCGCGTGGTTTAGCTGGTTAATAGTTATAGAAGACTGAGGAGATCATATGATAGCGAGTTGCCCACAGTGCGCGATGAGCCTTACGTTTGATGACACTCGGCTGCCCACTGAACCGTTCAACGTGCTTTGTCCTCGTTGCCGTCAGTCAGTGACGATTATGCCGCCGCCAAAAGAAGATCCGAAGTTACCGGGCATCTCAGAGCCGCTTGATATAGAACCGGTCCATATAGAGTCGGTCCACGTTGATCAGCCGGATTCGCTACGCGCGCTGGCTGATTTGTTGCTGACCGGTATGAGACAATCCCAACCCCAGTCTAGCGATGCCAAGAAGTGGCAGCGAAGGAGGGTGCTCATCTG
>DASRIZ010000477.1:0-4893 GCA_035649735.1 Blastocatellia bacterium
TCTTGGGGGTTAGGTCAAAGGGCAGCGCCGGAAGGTTGCGGGCTAAGCGCTTGAGTTCGGCCAATTCCTTCGATGTTGCGCCGGTGTGGTATTGCGCAACTTGGATCAGGGTCTTGGCCAGGACGATGACGAAGGCGTTGGGCTCGCGATTGGCCTGGTTGTGGTAATAGCGAAGAACCTTTTTGAAACTCTCCGGCCTGACCAGGTCGGCGAGCGAGGTAACTGCTTCGCCATCCCGAGCCAAGAAGGAAGCCGCCAGGCGTAGATGTTCGCGCTGCTGACCTAGCGTGGTGGCGGCAAGGGGGCGCTTGGGAGCCTCGGGCCGCTCGTCGAACAGATCGGGATTGGCACGAAGCGCGAGATAGGCGTCCGCATCCTGTTGGAAGCTCGGGCTCAGCTCCGACCACTTCAGATGCTTGGGAGGCGTTTTGAAGGAGATGGTGGTCAGCTTCGTGGTTGGCCAGAAATTGAACTTTGTGCTGGCCTCGTTCCAGACATTTGGAATGCGGCGCACCAGATCTCGAGGCTTCGGATAGAGCGTCTTTGCCTCCAGCCAAGTCAGGAATCGTAGGACAAGCGCAATCAGCGCATCGGGCCCCGCAGATGGGCTGCTCTTGGCGGATCTTGACTCTCGTCGGCGCATACCGACCCAAATAGGCCGGGTCGGCACAACACTCACATGGCCAAATCGTTCTGAGTTTTACCCTGAAGCGCCTTTCAGGATCGTGCGCACCCGGCTGCGCCAGGCGTCTTCGTAAAGTTTCATTTTTAGCGGTTTGGCCGCGGCTTGGAGGAAACGAATGAGGGGGCCCTCGGCAATTCCCTCATTGGGGCGCTTGAAACCTCCAACTGAGGTGGCGGGCTTCCTGCCGGTAATTCTGCGATAGAGATCCATCATGGCGGCGATCCAGTCGTTGATCGCATCGTCGCCAGGATTGCCTTCCAGCACCGTCAACTTGCCGACCTTGCTAACCTCAATGGCTGCCTTCTTTGCCCGGCGCTCCAACTCGGCAGCTGCCGCAATGCCATCGATGATTTCCGCCAGGCGGCCAATTCGCCGTGTGGCTTCTATGACAGGGTCCTCATTGCGCTCGCCCACCAACACGAGGGCAGCGAGAATCTCCCTCTTGCCAGGACCGTCGGGTGCTTCATCAAGGGCGAGACGCGGAAATAAGAACAATGGTAGCTAGAATCTACTTAGACGAAGACCTCCCATGGCAAGCGCGTGAGTTCCTCCCCGACAATCTGAATGCTTCAGTTCCGTTGGCTAGCAAACAACTTGCCCAACAAATTAGCCGCGTACTGAGATTGCTCAGTCGAGATGGCCCACAGAGTCGTTGCAGTGAGCGACTAGCCGAAGAAAGCTTGTGCGCGAGACTCAGTCACCTCCTAGCGGTTGCCCCATCCCGCGCTGGCAGATACGCCGACATGGAGGAATACAAACGGGAGTCGCAACCTAACAGGCGGATGCGACCAGAAGTGACGAATGGCCGGCCCCTGCTGGATTTCCTGGCTAAGTCGAACTTTGGGCAGCAACTGCCGATGATATCAGCTTCGCCTCTTACTAGGCGTGCACCGGGGCCGAGGTTGCGCCAAATACTAGTCGAATTGGAGAAGTACGGCGATTCGCCAAGCCGTCGGGATGCTCTTATCTCAGCTCTTCGAAGTGAGTTATTTTGGCGCAAAATCCTGTTGGGTGATGATCCCTCAAACAAGACCGAAAAGACCAGTGCTGATTCCGAGCCCTCCATACGAGTTGCCGACATCCGCCAGGATGCAAATTATCTAGTCGCGGTCATAAATGTCTCTGGGTTTATCACGACCAATTACCTCCTTCTGCGTTTCTCTTCCAACCAACCCGAGCATGTTAGTTATTGGCATGCATCAACTGGCGGGGGCTCTATGGATTACGGCGTCAGGCGCCTTGGCCCTTCAGAGCCTGACAGATACATTTTTTCACGCAATTCCACGACCGGCCACTATTTGAGCTTATGGTTGATCGACATCGCCAGTCAGACGGTTCTTCCCTTTTACGAGAAAGATGATCTTGCCTATCATGGCGCGTTTTCATTCGTTGATTTTGATTTTGATGGAAACTTGGAACTCATGCTCAGCTATGCCACAGACGATCGACTGTATAACAGTTGTAATCAATGTCCGTCTCGGCGGCGCGCAGAAATTTGGAAAATATCACCCGATCTCAAACAAGCATTGTTGGTCGGTAAGCACGTGTCCTGGGGCGACCTTAGGACGAAGACCAGTCCTACATTGATGGGCCTTGGTCCCGAAGTACGACTTACACTCCACGAGCCAGAACTTCAGAAGCGTATCCGTGAATTCGCTACTACGACAAAGACAGGAAACGAGCTTGAGAAATACGCGAACGAAATTATCAACACGGTAAGTATTTACGTGGAAGCTCGGCTATTTGAAACCGCCGCTCGTGTTCTACTTGCAATTGACAGAGCCATTTCTAGCCATAGCGACGGCCGACAGCTGACAAACTCACGCGCACATGCGTTGACTTTAGCGGCATACTTCCAAATAAGGCACGGCGATCTTGAAGCCGCTGAGGAAACGTTATCAAAAATCCTGGCCAGCGGACTTGCCACATCACCAGAGAATCAGGATCGGATTGCCTTAATTCGCTTTGACCTCGCGCGCTCCAAGGGAGACCTCGGAGGGCAATATCGTGCTTTGCAGAATCTCAAGACAGAGACTGCATTGAAAGAGGATTTACCTCAGCGAATGGCAAAATATTTGATTGATGTTGGTGATTTCTCAGGAGTAGCTGCGTTGGCGAGGCGACCGAAAGCGCTACAGGATCCCGAGACGCGGTGGCATATTGCAACGGCGCTCGCGAAACTAGGTCACCACCAGGCAGCATTGGATCATTTGTTGGCTCTTGCTCGGGAAGCCGTCACTTCTAGCGAGGGCGATCACGTCAGCAAAGTTTTTCTTCTGGCGGCTGAGATTGGCTCGTCGCGCGGACAGTTCGATCTCTCGCGCCAGCTGGTAGACGCTGCGATTTCGCACATGCATCCGGACTTTTGGACGACCGAAGCGCCGCTGATCTTGTCCCTATATGGGACTATCCGCGCAAACCAAGGCGAGAAGGCGGAAGCAAGGGTCCTATTAGAGACGGCGCTCAGATCAGCGCAGCAAATCGGTGGCGTTCGATTGGCCCGGCCTTACGACGCCCTGGCTAAAATCGCAGAGGAAATGCAGCAACGTGATGCCGCACGAAAAGCATCCGTGGCAAGCCTGCGGGCTCTGGCACAAAGTCAAACAAAAGTTGCCACCGAGGCGCACAAGCTATTATTTGTGGAAAGCGGTGATGAACTTGCCGTCAGCCAAATTGCGCGCCTAATCCGATTGCAAACTAGACCTGAAGACGTGCTTGCTGGTATCGAGGTTTGGCGATCGCAGGTACTGCGATCGCTCGCACGCGGGCGCGGAGGTGACTATGGCTCGTTCGTGGAATTTTCAAATGTCTTAACCGAAATCCGCCGTCGGATAAATGAAAATACCAGCGTCGTATCGTATTGGGTCGGTGGCGGTTCGGTATACGCTTTCATCACACAGCACAATAACATATGGATGATAAAGCTGCCAACCACGGCTGCAGATATCGAAAAACTACGGGTACGTGTGCAACGTCAGCTGGATTTGAGTGATGCGGCAGTCGAATCTAGCATATCGGCCGACGTTCTTCCGGCTGGTTTCACAGAAGATCTCGAGGCTCTATATCGCGTCCTAATTCGGCCGCTGGAGCTTCAAGCCCATATCAAGAACTTAGTAATCGTACCCGACGAGCAATTATATTGGATTCCATGGGTTGCGTTGTCGCCTCCATCAAAGAGTAAAGATGACATAGAGCATGGCTCTATTAAGGCTGGAAATTCGCCGTTGATAATGAATTATACAATCAAGATTCTTCCCTCGGCGCTGCTACTGGAGGCGGAACCTGCGCGTCCGCCGCGCTCGGCCGTTCTGATAGCATCTACTCTGGGGGTCTCGAAGGAATCCTTGAAGCAGTTCATGCCGTCGTGGCGCGACACAAATTCCAAAAGCAACTTGCCGAATTTGGCACGGACAATAAGGGAGGTTTCAACTATCCAAGAGTTGCTTCAAGCTCAGGATATACAAATCTCTGAAACTTTGCTGATCAAAAAGGAGCAGGAAGCAGATCTCCTGCCTGAGGTGATTACTAAGAGATTTACAGGCGCAGACCTCATCCATATTGCAAGCCATGGCCTTTTTGACTCTTTTGACGGGATGGCCTCAGCCATGCTGCTGGGCGGAAATAATGCACGCGGGTTGTTGCGAGCTGCGGATTTGGCGGCACTAGATTTGCGTAATACGAGTCTTTTAGTGCTGTCTGGTTGCCAAACCGGCATTGTCGCAGTCAAAGCAGGACAGGAACCCATCGGCTTTGTTAGAGCGGCAATTGCAGCCGGTGTTCAGAGCATACTTCTTACGCAATGGGCCGTGGATGACCTGTCTACCGAAAGGTGGTTTTTGACACTGTACGCACGAATCAGCAGGGGCATGAGTATTGACCAAGCATACAGAGAGACAATGATTGAGATGGCCCGACGGTATCGTCATCCATTTTACTGGGCCGGAGTTTCGCTCTATTCGCGAAAATGAGATGCAGCAGGTACGCGGCGGGTGATTTACTGCTGTCGTCTAGGGCCAAAAAAGGTTGCATCTAATTGTGCCATGATAGCTTGCAAGAGACGAAATAGGACTAAAAAAGCAGTAACTAAGAACTGTATCTTAATTATGTTTGGGTCATTCAGAAATTGGGCGTAACTTGCCAGCTCTAAAGGTTGATCAATTTCGCGTGGTCCAACGGTCGTACCGGTGACCCGGAGTGCGACGCGGCTT
>DASRIZ010000478.1:0-13319 GCA_035649735.1 Blastocatellia bacterium
AAACGGGTGAGCCCTGGAAGGACTCACCCGTTTTTAGATTCTCCAATCTCGTGCTGGTTACTACTCGATTGGTACGGCCGGACTAGCTGCCTGCCGAGTGCCCGGAGGAGCTGCGGTGCCCCATCCGCCAACCGCCACATCACCATCCTGCTGGTACACTACGAATGTCTCGTTCGAATAGAACGATCTGTTGCCCGTTCCGAAGTTTCCAACAGATAGTGGGTTCGCGCCGGTGTTGAAGTACGACGGCACGCCGCCGGCCGCCGCTACGCCCACTTCCTCAAATTGAAAGCCGCTCTTGGTGCCCGAACCAAGCGCGCTGTCGACCGCGTTGTCAGCCAAAAGTGCCGCCATTGTCAGGGCAAAATCTTTGCCCTTGCCGCGGGTTGATTGATAGGTTGCCTGCGCCGTTCCTAACGTACGAACGGATCCGATGGCTGACGCCTCGTTGGCCGCTTGACGGGACTTCAGCAGGTTGGGAATCGCGATAGCAGCGATGATGCCGATGATCGCCACAACTATCAGCAATTCGATCAGCGAAAATCCTTTCTCATTCTTCATAAGCTCCAAGCTCCTTTTCGTTTTTGCCGTAGGTCAGTTTTCCTAGCGGCCAATCTAAGACATTTGCAACGTTAGCTAGATCAAAGTCCGTGCCACGCTCGCGCGCGGCATCAAAACAAACCGAAGTGCTAGTCAGGAATGGACATACTAATGCCAGGGGCTCGTTCTCCGAGGTTTACTTAACAGAAACCGATAGTTTCTCTTTGCCACTTTACGTCAGAACTTGCGCCCAAATCGAAAACGGGTGAGCCCTGGAAGGACTCACCCGTTTTTAGATTCTCCAATCTTGTGCTGGTCACTACTCGATTGGTACGGCCGGACTTGCTGCCTGCCGAGTGCCCGGAGGAGCTGCGGTGCCCCATCCGCCAACCGCCACATCACCATCCTGCT
This sequence comes from Blastocatellia bacterium, assembly GCA_035649735.1. Taxonomy (GTDB): domain Bacteria; phylum Acidobacteriota; class Blastocatellia; order UBA7656; family UBA7656; genus Onstottus_A. The sequence continues at coordinate 952 of DASRIZ010000478.1, forward strand.
GGTACACTACGAATGTCTCGTTCGAATAGAACGATCTGTTGCCCGTTCCGAAGTTTCCAACCGATAGTGGGTTCGCGCCGGTATCGAAGTACGACGGCACGCCGCCGGCCGCCGCCACGCCAGTTTCCTCAAATTGAAAGCCGCTCTTGGTTCCGGAACCAAGCGCGCTGTCAACCGCGTTGTCAGCCAAAAGTGCCGCCATTGTCAGGGCAAAATCTTTGCCCTTGCCGCGGGTTGATTGATAGGTTGCCTGCGCCGTTCCTAACGTACGAACGGATCCGATGGCTGACGCCTCGTTGGCCGCCTGACGGGACTTCAGCAGGTTGGGGATTGCTATGGCTGCGATGATACCGATGATCGCCACAACTATCAGCAACTCGATTAGCGAAAACCCTTTCTCATTCTTCATAAGCTCTAAGCTCCTTTTAATTTTTCCGTAGGTCAGTCCCTAGCGGCCAATCTACGACAGATTGCAGCAATAACTAACTCAAAGCCCGTGCCAGTTACGCCCTCTAACAGTCCGATAACCGAAGTGCTTGTCAAGAAAGGGTATGCCGATACTGACGCGCGTCTAAGAGGCATCCCAACCTGGGTTCTTAACAAAAAAGGATAGTTCTGCCTTGCCACTTTTTGTCAGAAAAAGGGGCTTAACGAGGTATCGCCGAACTGGTTCCGTCAGCTGCAATTCCCTCGTTGTAGCGGATAACGGCGGTCTCATCGACGTAGAAATAGGTGCCGGTAGCAGGATCTGCTTGAGGCGCGGCGTTGGCCTTGAAAGTAACCAATTTGCCATTCGCGATGTCGGCCGCATCGAGGACTAGATTAATAGTAAACGAGTATCCACTCTTGTTGCCGACGGCTAGGTTTGGGTCGATTGTGCCTTCAGGCGCAAGATCCACTAAGCTAGCGTAAACCTTGTGCCTTCGCTCGTACAGATTCTCAGCAGTGGTTATAGTCCTGAGCGACTGTACCGCCGAACCAGACTGAGCGTATCGACGGGCGCGCGAAAGACCGGGTATAGCGAGTGCGGTGATTACTCCGATGATCGCAACAACGATTAACAGTTCAACTAGTGAGAAGCCTTGCTCTCGTTTCATACTCGTCTCCCTCGCGGTCTACCCTCGCTCCACGGTCCCTGCTGATGACTTCAAGCATCAGCAATGCCCGTGCCATCTAAAGCCCGTCCGAAACTACAAGTGTTATGAGTGTCACACTGATTGCGCGAGGAGTGAACGGTATTCAAACCAGAAGGGGCATGAGTCTCATCTCAGTCTGAGACTTGGTTGGGCATTTCGAAGACCGACACATGCAAAAGCTGAGTCAGACAAAGATCCTTACTCCTCGTCAGCTGGTCGCGCTTGCCTTCCCATATCAAAAGCGCCAGCCGTTCGAGGTTTTTCCTTGAGGTTGTAAAACTCGTTTATCGATCCTATGAAGTCGCGGATGAACTGCTGCTGCTCAAGTCGATTTGCTGTGGTGAAGTGATCGAGTCTGCCATTGCCTTCTTCGCTGAGATCGAAGAAATGGTCCTTGTTTTTGACTCCATCAGCCACAAACAGCCATCGGCCGTTGCCGGTCAAGACGCCGTACGCGGCGCCGTAACTCGAAGCCAATACGTACGAGTCTCGCGAGTATTCGCGATGTTCTTGCTCCGTCGCAACAAACAACGGTCGCCCAAAAAGTGGGTTCGCGACAATCGGTTTGTGTCCCAACAGGTAATAAAGACTGGGGGTGATATCAGTCGAGAAAGCTACGTCACTCGCTTTCCATGTCAGACCGCTTTGCAGCTTCGGCGGCAGATGTACGATCATCGGAATACGCATGATTTCGGGATAAACCCAATATGAGTGACCCCAGCGCCCTTCTTCGCCCAAAGCATCGCCGTGATCAGAGGTAATGATAACGACACTGTTGTCATAAAGGCCTCGCGCTTTCAAATAGTTAACGAACTCGCCAAAACACTCGTCCATATGTTTCACACGTGAGGCGTATGGCGCCCAGAAGCCCGGGAACTGTTCGCCGTCACGGACCGACCGGCCTTCCACCGCGATTACATGAGTGTGTATGTTCCAGGGCTGCGAATAAGTGAATATCGGGCGCGATGATTGTCGCTCGTCGATCCTCTTCTCGAGTTCTTTGAGTGACCAACAGAAATCGAAGTTATGGTTATCCGGTCTTTGATCCAACTGTACCAACGAATCCGAAGGTCGTAACAACTCCTTTAGTATTGGATCCATGCTGATAAAGCTTTGATACTCGTCGGTATCCAGCAGCCTCTGCAACGAATTCATCGGATAGAATGGCAACACATATTGTTTGTGCAATAGCATCGCTCCGGCCCAGATCGCTGGCTCCGATAACGCCGTTCCGCCATAACGAGTAAATGCATTTTCCATTACTATGCTATCGCGTGCGAACCGCTCGATGTTTGGCGTAAAGCTCACTGCATTGTTGTATGGCGAAAGATAGTCGCGCCGCAGACTGTCAACGACAAAGATAAATATGTTCGGCCGGTCATTCTGCTCTGTTCGCGTGAGATTCTCGACCAGATTGACCTGTACGGGCGCTACGCGCGTGGAGGGCAAAATATTGGTGTATTCGCGGAGATATTCATACAAACTGTCATCAGGTGATTGTGTTGAAACTTCGCGGATTACTCTGAACGAAACGTCGTACGCTGAGTAGCGGTCGAGAGTCGCGCTGATGTCAACTGCAGCACCGTTGAACGGTATTTTAAGCCTGGCTGGATCAACAAACTTGTAGATCCCGAACATCGAACCCGCGACAAGAATGACCAGCGCCAGATTGTACTGTCGGTTGATTCGCCGCGAGGCGAGCCGATGAATTGCGGCGAAGCTGATCGGCCAAATTGCAATGGCCGAGAGCTTCTGGAGGAGGAAGTCCCAATCCCTCATCGCAACAACGGATGGGGCAACCCACGCAAAGATAACCACAACTGCGCCCCAGATGATGACGCCGGATACTTTTGAAAGCCCAGGAGGCGTCAGCGGCGAGAGAGCGAACGCAAGGCCTCGACTTACCGGCCCTTCGGCGGGAGCATTCAGCCTCAGGGTTAGCCCCATTATGAAGACCGTGATCGTTAAGCCTGCAGCCATAGAGAAGAAAACAGCCAGACTGTTATTGAAAGCAATTGCAGGCAGAACTACCTTGCGGATAACGACTGCACACAAACCAGCCGCTAGAAAATGACATAGCAGGAACTCGATTTTCGCTCCTCGTGGAAAGCTGTTCGAGATTGAGTTTATGATCTTCAGCGCCGCAAACAGGATCCCGAATGCAAACATGTGGGAAGCCAGGCTCCAGCCAATCGCAATGATTTGCTCTGTTGACTGAGAGAGTTGGTCGGCGTTGCCGGAAGAGCGCCCGAAGAAGACGCCGCAGTACAGCGTGGCAACAAACACAGAGGTAAGACCTGCAGTTAATAGAGTTTGGCGATCGTGACCGGCAACCTCAATCCATCTGATCTCCTCGGCCTTTGCCACGTAGTCGATAGCCGCAAGCCAAAGAAGCGGAAACAACCAGACCATGCTCCAGATAAAGCTCAAACCGTCGTTCTCAAGCTTGGAAAGCAACGGCCAAACCGTCAGGCATGCACCCGCAGCCGCGTGGAGCAGCAAGAACCAGGCCGTTAGCCTTTTCGTGCTCACCCGCTTTAGGTCGGGTGCCAACGTCGCGGCCACCATCCCAAAAACTACCCAGTAAAGATAGGGATGAAGCTTCACAAACGTGGGAAGCCAACTCACAAGGTTAAAGCGGATTACCCACTGGTATGTGAATGGAATATACGCCAGCAAACAGTACACCGACGTCAGGAGTATGAATGCGCAAAAGCAAAATCTCGCGGCAACAAAAAGGACCCGGCGAGCGGCCGGTTTTACTGCGTGATCAATCTTTTGTAGGATAAATTCCGATCTGTTGTCACCTTCTCGATCGTGTGTTACGACCGTTTCGCAGCGCTCCATATCTCACCTTTGTAAGGAATTCAGCGGCACCTGTGGGTAGTCACCCGCGCTGTCAAACTAATTGGTTCGAACAAGGGCAACCCAAACTGAAGTTATTGTGAGAGTAATAGGACGGCAGGGACAGTCTGTGGGGCTAAACAGCGCCGAATATATCATCGGCAATGAACCGCCTCAAGTGTATCCTTCTGCGGCGTGCTCCGGGCGTGCTGAAGGCTATCGTCGGCGCCTCATTCAGTCTGTAAACCGCAGCAGCGAGCCGTCGAGAACTGCAAACCGCATTGCGATATCATCGTCGAATACGATCAGATCAGCGCGCGCGCCTTCCTTGATCGATATAGACTCACGCTCGATCCCCGCAGCCCGCGCGGGAACGATCGACGCCATCCAAACCGCTTCGTGAATGGGGACCCCAAGAGACACCATGTTCTTGAGCGCCTGGCGCATCGTAATCACCGATCCGGCGATCGTGCCCTCACCAGGCTGTCGAGTCAGCGACGTCCGGCCATTCCGTACTGCAATCGCTTCGTCCCAAACTGAGAACTCTCCATCGCCGAGTCCGGCCGGCATGATCGCATCACTGATCAAAGCGATTCGATCAGCGCGCTTGGTCTCGTGAATCAGCCGTAGCATCAACGGATGCACGTGGTGAAAATCGGCTATGCAATCAACCGTGACGTCCGCGTGCAATAGGCCCCATGCAACCGCGCCAGGTTTGCGGTGATGAAGCGGATCGAGAGCGTTCGGAAAATGAGTCAGATGACGCGCCCCGGCCTCAAATGCCAGATCCAGCGTGTCCGGGTCAGCTTGCGAGTGACCGATAAACACGCGCGCGCCGCGGCTTGTGAGTTCATGCGTTAGCTCGATCCCGCCTTGAATCTCAGGCGCAACCGTCATCAATCGCCGCAGCCGCGATGAGCCGTCTGTGAAAATGTCGAGTGATGCCGCATCGTCCTCGTACTCCCTGAAGTACTCGGGACGAAGCGCGCCGCAGCGATGCTCGCTCACATAAGGTCCTTCGAAATGGATTCCCAGTATGCGCGCGGCTCCCTGGTTTTTCCCCTGCGATTCGGTTTGCTGGTTTGAATATAACTCTATTGCGGCTCTGGCCTCGCTATAGCTGTGTTCGTCGGTAGGTACAAAGGTAGGAAAGTAACCGGTGACCCCTTCTGCAAGCAAAAACTCCGAGAGCTTCGCCAATCCGGCTGAGTCCGTCGCCTGCACATCGACACCGGTCGAGCCGTGTATGTGAATGTCGATCATTCCAGGGGCTAGAAACTCGCCGCGCACATCTATCGACTCATTTTCACCCAGACCGGTGGGTGACTGCTCGGCGGAGAAGACCATCGCGATGCGTCCATCGCGTATAACCACTCCTCCGGGCCGAACACCGGTTTCTAGAACGACTCTCGCATTCTGGAGAACGAACGGGGCCATAGAACTGAGTCAGCCATCGAGCGCTTTGCGAACCGAGCCGCCGTGCAAATCAAGCAATCGGCGAGCATCGTCTTCGGTTACACCGGACCTCGTCATCAACAGCGCGACTCGCAGATCTTCATCCGCGGCGTCAAAGACTCGCGCAGCTTCTTCCGCGCTGATCCCGGCTTCCTCCGCTAAAATCGCGCGCGCGCGCCGCCGTAACTTTTCATTAGTCGCGCGAAGGTTAGCCATCAAATTGCTGTAGACAAACCCGAGCCTGATCATCGTTGCCGTAGAAAGCATGTTCAGGATGAGCTTTTGTGCGGTTCCTGCTTTCATTCTTGATGACCCGGCAATCGCTTCGGGACCGACAACCGGCGCGATCGAAACGCCGGCCTTGGATGCCATTTGCGAATCGGGATTACAGGTTACCGCGACGGTTGCCGCACCAATCTGTTTAGCGTATTCGACCGCTCCAAGGGTATAAGGAGTGTTGCCGCTTGCCGAAATACCGACCACCACATCACGGTTCGAAACACCAAACGATTCAAGATCACGCTTAGCCTGGTCGGGGTCATCCTCCGCGGCTTCAACCGATCGATGCAGCGCGTCGTGTCCTCCGGCAATGACGCCTCGCACCAGGTCAGGCGAGACACCAAAGGTCGGCGGGCACTCCGAAGCGTCTAACACACCAAGCCGTCCGCTCGTTCCAGTTCCGATGTAGAACAGCCGTCCCTGCGAAGCCAGCCGATCGACGATAACGTCAACCGCCTCCGCGACCTGCTCGAGCACACCCGAGACAGCATCCGCGACTGTCTTATCCTCCTGGTTGATAAGCGTGACAATTTCGAGAGTTGAGCGGCGATCTATGTCTTTTGTATTTGGATTGGTTTCTTCGGTAACGGCCTTCATCGACTTTGAGCTCGGTCAGAAAATGAGGTAGCGTAAAGGTGAGATGAAATGGCAGCAACCTTTAAAGACGTTTGTATGCCGTTTAGCAGAACTGATGGCACTGCTTTACCGCTTGCCGCCGTCCAGCTGAGCGATGACCGCGACTACGCCGCGCCGTGAGCGCGAGTGACCCCTTTACAGCAACGCATTGATATCGCTCTCAAATACCGATTGCGGTTTAACCCCGACATAGGTTCTGACAATCCGCCCGCTTCGATCGATCACATACGTGGTCGGGATCCCCTGGCTGACGTCATAGCCTTTTAGCGCAGCAGCACTCTTCACCATCCAAATTGTGTAGTTTATGCCTGAGCTCTGCATAAACGGAGCGACGGCAGGCGCGCCACCCGGATTACCACGAGGGGCGATCGGATCGATCGAAACGCCGATGACCTCCAGGCCCTTATCGCGATACTTATTCTGAAGCGCTATGAAGCTTGGGATCTCCACTCTGCACGGCCCGCACCACGTCGCCCAGAAGTCGAGGATCACAACTTTTCCGCGGAATGCTTCGAGGCTGCCCTGAACATCATCCGTAACTCCAGGGGTTGGTGAAATTGCGACCGGTTTTCCGGCGCTCCCGTTGCCGCCAACCATCATCGCGCAACCTGCCACCACCACCGCACCAATCAACACCAGAACGACAATCAGCGGTGTCCGTTTTCCTCTTTTCACCTTATTTCCTGTTCGTGACATGCTTCCTCGCTCAAGCTTCCTGCCAAATTGTTCTGCGTAGCTTAGCACGAAATGCCATCCGATGGGAGGCTTTCAAATGCGTTTACGCTCGCGTACCCGTGCGCTACTAGCAAATCCGCGCAGCTTCATCTCCTTCACTCTCAACGGTCGTGAGCCCGAGTGGCGGCGCTCAAGGATTATCCGGCAGACGATCAACGCAAGCAAGCGGTGTATGAATCTCGATTCCCATTTCATAACCGGGTTTACCACTACGCGCGCGGTTGTCTGTGTCCGCTGGCGCATATTAAAGTGAAAGACCAGTAATCTGGAGCAGTAGAACTGTTTGTGAACGACGAAGGATGCTTCCGCGCGGAAGCGGCTGTCAAACGATCTAACCAGACAGAAGTTATCGCCTTCCGCCATCTCGATCCGTAATTCTTCTTTGTTAGGATTTGCCCGTGAACGTTCGAGCAAGAACGACTCGCTGCCTTCATCGGATATGATGGAGATGCGTCTATCCAGCGCACCAACATTGATATCCCATTTTGTGTCCTCGGCTTCGTAGACTGCGCGCCGCAAGCCTCGCCATCGCAGGCGCGCGATAACGCGGCCGTTTACGGTAAATACATGCTGCACTCGGCTGTGGCCCAAACGTTGGACGATGACTTCGCCGGGGCCCATGAAATCGCGTTCAAAAGTCTCCCCGGCGGCTGCTATTAAGCTGGCTAGTCCTGCTTGCATATTAATATTCGGCCTATATGACCTATAGGACCGATATCAAGCTCCTATATATCGCGCGTACAAACCTCTCGCGATTGCCGGGTCCGTAGTTCCTCGAATGATACTCCGAGCATCCCTAAACACGGTTATATCGTAACCATCTACACGAAAACGCAATAGAAATTCATTGAACGCAACTTCACCGGCCGGTTCCAGACGCTCCGCAAGCGCCGCGAGATCGACCGCCGCCCGCCCTGATTTCGCAATCTGCACAGCGTTGCGTCCGCACAGAGTCGTCGTAACTTGTCGGCCGGCTCCACGTAGAAACTCGAACTCACCCTTGCTGCAGACCGGACAGCTGTCACTCGAATCGATCTTCGAGAGATCGAGTCTCTTAAGCTGAAAATCCCAGAGGTCGATGGTGATCAGCGAGCTATGAAGCTTGGACATCTGCCCAGTCAACACTTTCAGCGCTTCGGCAGACTGGATCGAGGCGATCGTCGTGACCGCGGGCATTATTACACCTGCGGTGTCGCAGGTAGGACCGGAGCCAGGTTCGGGTAAAGCTTCCAGCACACACCGAAGACACGGCGAATGGCCCGGCACGATCGTCATAGTCACACCATAAGCGCCGACCACTGCTCCATAAACCCAGGGCGTTAGTCTTTTGACGCAGGCATCGTTGATCAAAAACCGAGTTTCGAAGTTGTCGGTGCCGTCCATCACAACGCTGGCGCCCGCAATGATCTCTTCGATGTTTTCATAGTTCACATCGGTAACAAGCGGCTCAACTCGGATCTCGGAATTCACGCGAGCTATCCGCGTCGCCGACGCGACTGACTTCGGCAAGCGGTTCAACGCATCGCTTTCATCGAACATTATCTGACGTTGTAGATTTGATTCCTCAACGAAGTCGCGATCCACGAGGACCAGTTCGCCAACGCCGGCTCTGGCGAGTGTTTCGGCCTGCACGCCGCCAAGAGCGCCACAACCAATGATTACTGCTTTTGATTTAGCGAGAAGCGCCTGCCCTTCTTCGCCGATGCCTTCGAAGAGAATTTGCCGAGAGTATCTGCCTTCGTTTGACATATACTGATCAATCGCCACGCGCTCGATTAGCGGTTCACCTAGATTCTACACTGTCGACTGAGGACCCAGAAATGAGGTAGGGCCAACTGGCAACCAGATTGAAACAAAATCCGGGATTAAGAAACCCTAAAACGGCGAGCGAGGTTACTTGCTGAAGATCTGCTCGTCCAGCGCCTGATTGTGAAGGACCTGTTCTATGGTGACAGTCCAATCAAACAGATTCGACCCGCTAGAGGTCTGCACCTGCAGTTGGAGCCTGTACTTTCGGGGTATCATCAGCGCATCCGCCGCGCGGAAGTCCTCAAAGTCCTCCGCCAGCTTGTAATAGTCCTCCGCCAACCTTGCTGAGTCGTTTGGTCCCTCCCCCAGCCGCGCCGGGACCCTGAACTCGTATTCGGTGCGAACATGCTGAAAGCTCTCGGCGTCGAAGAAAAAAGCAACCTTCAGGTCCGTTGATCCCTTCTCAGGACGATAGCTCACCTCGTGAAGCGACCGGCCATCGATTTTCTTTACGCCTTTATAGTCCAGCCGTGGTTTCAACTGCGAGAGCCGGAGCATCACCCAGGCTGTTGAAATGCTCCCCCCGAGCAGCCCGTCCCGGAGCGGTAAACTCTGTTGTTCGAGATACAGGCTTAACGGGGAGCGCCGGCCGCTTGGCAAAAAACCAGTCAGGATTTTTGAGCCGTCGAAAGCGAGTTGTTCCCCGGTGTACTGGGGCGACGAGAATCTCATGCTGTAGCGTATCTTGGCCCCCGATGAAGCCATCGCCGCCTGCCCATCAATATTGCTGGCGACCCCAACGCGGCTTACAAGTTTTACCGGTCCGGTCACTACGCGATTCTTCGCAAAGCTGCGAGCTTGCGCGCTGCCAATCGAGTCGAGGTGATGAGCAATGAGCTCCTCGAGGGTTAGCCTTTTGTCTTGAGCAACCACCGGGCTGCTTAGAATGAAAACTGTGATTGCGCACAAAGCAATCCGATTGCTTAACCACTTCATTTCGTTGCTCCAGTCTTCAGTGACAATTGGATTCTATTCGGTGCTCCTTTGTATTCGGTCGCTAACAATTTGTCAAACTTGGTTTGCGCTGCCGGTGCGCGTCAGGTTTTCGCGCGTACCCCTGGCTGCCTAATAGTTTGCGCGGGGCCGAACCATCGGATATATTCTTGAGCGATTCGAACGGCGCTTACTGATTGTTCCCTGACTCACGTTGCCTTTATGAATAGCGACAAAGTGGTGGCGACCAATCGAGAGGCATACCACAATTTCCACATACTCGAAACTCACGAATGCGGCGTTGCGTTAACCGGTACCGAAGTAAAATCGGCGCGGGAAGGACGCTGCAATCTAAAGGATGGCTACGCGCAAATACGAAAGCAGGAGGCGTGGCTGATGAATGTGCACATCAGCCCTTATACCCACGGCCACCGCGACAATCACGAGCCGACCCGCGCGCGAAAGCTTCTTTTGCATCGGACCGAGATCGACAAACTGGCGGGCAAGGTTCAGGAAAAGGGCCTGACCCTGGTTCCGACCAAGATGTATCTTAAGAACGGTCGTCTTAAGATCGAGCTAGCCGTTGCCAAGGGCAAGAAGCTTTACGACAAACGCGAGACTGAAAAGCGGCGTGAAGCCGACCGCGAAGCCCGCGCTATGATGAAAGAAAGGAGCCGGTAATTGTATATTGGGGATTGCGGATTGTGGAATGCGGAAGACGGCTTCCGCATTTCACGATCCACAATCCGCAATCCGCAATCCGCAATCACAAGATGGAAGTAAGAGCTGAGTTCGGGAAATTTTACGATGTTGAAGCCGACGCGCTGGTGGTCACCATTTACCAGGGCGAAAAGGCGGACGACGGGGCGCTCAAAGAACTGGACGAGCGCACCGGAGGCATCGTCAGCGAAATGCTCGGCAGCGATGAGATGCGCGGCAAGCAGGGCGATATGGTCTTCATACATCGTCCGGGAAATCTGCGCGCAGGCCGATTGCTGCTTGTTGGGGCAGGCAAGCGCGAAGAGTTTTCGCTGGACACTATTCGAAAAGTGGCCGGATCAGCCGCCCGGTTCCTTCGGGGCAAAGGCGTGCGATCGATGGCAGTTCTTCGACGCTCTCAGCTCGATATCGGCAAAAGCGCGCAATCTGCAGTTGAGGGCGTCCTCCTGGGTTTATTTGAGCCCGACATGTACAAGACCGAGAACAAGGAGGAACGGAGGATCGCCGAGCTCGTGCTGGTCGCCGCGGCAGCCGGATCGGAGAACGAACTGGCGAAAGGGGTTGAGCGTGGGCGGATCATCGGCGAAGCCGTCAACCTTGCTCGCGAGCTTTCAAACGAACCCAGTTCGACGCTGACGCCTTCGGAGCTCGCGGAGCGAGCCAAGGAAACGGCTAGCAAGTTTGGGCTCGACATCGATGTTCTTGACGAAGCAAGGATGAAAGAGCTCGGGATGGGCGCGCTTCTTGGAGTCGCCCGCGGTTCCGACGAACCGGCCAAGCTGGTGCTGCTGCGCTACACTGCTGATGAAACGGACCCCAACGTCATCGCGATTGTCGGAAAGGGAATAACTTTTGACTCCGGAGGCATCTCCATCAAGCCTGCCGAGGGCATGGAAAAAATGAAGTACGACATGTCGGGCGCCGCGGCGACGCTTGCTGCGATGCGCGCTATTGCCCAGCTCAAGCCAAAGGTAAATGTGATCGGAGTGATGCCGACTACTGAAAATATGCCTTCGGGCCGCGCTTATAAACCGGGTGACGTGTTGCGGGCCATGAGCGGAAAAACCATCGAGGTGATCAACACAGACGCCGAAGGACGTTTGATTCTTGCGGACGCAATAAGCTACGCGCGCAAGCTTGGGGCGACAAAAATAATTGATCTGGCCACATTGACCGGCGCAGTGTCGATTGCGCTCGGGACAATCAACGTCGCAATCCTGGGAAACAACCAGGCGTTTACCGATGAAGTGCGCGAGGCGGCTCGAGAAGTCGGGGAGCGATTCTGGGAACTGCCGATGGATGACGATTATCGCGAAATGATTAAGAGCGATATCGCCGACATCAAAAACTCAGCCGGCCGATACGCCGGCACGATCACCGCGGCGCACTTCCTGCGCGAGTTTGCAGATGATACTCCGTGGGTACACCTTGATATTGCGGGAACCGCGTGGGAGAACGAGCGCAAGCCCTATATGGCGAAAGGCCCGACCGGCGTAGCAATACGTACCCTGATTAACTACGTCTGCAATCACGCTTCAAAGAACTAATAACGAACGAATAGTTAATCAGTACCGTTCGCCTTTCGTGTGCGCTATGAGTTTCACCCGCGCTCAACTAATCGGCGCGCTCGTATTGCTAATGATCCTTCTTGCGTTGGCAGCCTACCGATCGTGCTGATTACTGAATAGTGGGACCCCGACACCACCGGCTTCAGCCGTGTGGTCCTTCAATTTCAACCTACGACATGGGCGCACCCTCAGACACCACCGGCTTCAGCCGTGTGGTCCTTCAATTTCAACCTACGACGTGGGCGCACCCTCA
>DASRIZ010000479.1:0-6942 GCA_035649735.1 Blastocatellia bacterium
AATAGCGTGAAAAGGCCCCGGCGCATCCCCAACCCTCCCCGTGATCGGGTTAAATCCTACCATCTGGAAGGGCACCATGCAGCCATAGGCGAACGTGATTGCGAGCTCCCGCGCTTGAAAAATTGCGGCCTAACGAACATCCTCGCGTCGTTGAACACATGAGAGAATTTGGCTTCGTTCTGCCAAAATTCGTCTGTCAGGATTGTATTCCTAGACCGTGCCATCCTGACGCGATCTACCGGCGGACCTTTGGGCCTTGCACCACCCTTTGACGCTCCCTTCCGGGACTCAAACCCGTGTTCTCGCCATAAAAGATCGAATTTGCCTTTCATGCGCATAGGCTTGCAGCGGTCATTGAAAACACTGGTGAATTTGGCTTCGTTCTGCCAAATCGATTTTGCAGGATCATTATCCTATAGCATCTCGCATTGTTGCTTTCCTTCGGCGCGCACTGGTGGGCCGCGCGCTGGCTTTTATTTCCAAGTTACGTGACTGTTTGCCGGCGAACGGAGTCTAACTCGAGAATAGCAAATTTACGTCGCGAGAGCGCACGCCGTTCATAGCGATCCAGCGCAACGAGCTTCGGAGCGAGATCAGATAAGATGTATGCTAGTTTTTCCGCGCCTTGTTGCTTCCAATGAAGGGTATGATCGATAGATGGCAAAAGGAATTGCGGAAGTGGTGCCTCGGGACCGAGTCGTCGCCTATAGGCGGCAATGTCCTTAGTTAATGTGTCGGCTTCTTCGACAAGTCTGTGAGGTCTGAATTCCGGATCGTTGAGATGTCGAACGAGAAGACCATGGCGTGCTCGACGTACACGCACAGCATCGATCGGCAAAGCGGTGCGCGACTTCAAGAATTTCGGGGCTAGCCCCCTCGCCTGCAGTCTCACGCGCAAGATTTTTGACCTCCGCCGAATAATTGGGATCGGCAAGAACTGATAAACTCAATCCATGGCGCCGCGCATTCCGCGCGGCGCGAGCTTTGCCCTGTGGTGTCTTTGGACCGGTGCTTGTTTTGGCATTGACACGGTTGGCCTTGACCCTTTGCTCACTGATCATGCTGCATTCTCGGTTGCAGCCGTCGACGCATGGTTTTTGTCTCGACACTGAACTTTGCATCCTCGATGTCGTGAACTTTGTCACGCTGCGCTCGCACAAACGCCTTCCGATCACGATGACGATCGAGCTCACGCAAGGCCGAATTTCGTCCCCTCATGGCGGACATAGCCAAGGTGTGGACGTCGCCAACCACTCGGATCGCTAGTTCCAGCGCCCGAGCTTGCACAGTTTCGATTGTCGCACCAACGGAAAGCAAAAGTTCGTCAACGCGTTTGATTGCAGATGGATCCTTTGCTGCCCATTCTTGCGCCAGCGTCTTTGCGGGGTTCGGTTTGAGTTTCCCAAGAAACTCCGTCTCGGGTGGCAAATTTAGAGGCCGCATAAGCGCCAGCTCAAGCGCATCTGTCATTTTTGCCGTAAGCAAAATTGCGATTAATCGCCGCCAACGATGACCCTCAAAGGCGAAGTCCACAACGTCGTTGGCCAAAATTTCTTCGATGGCATCCGAGGGTTTCACTGCACCGGTCACAGACGCCAGCAAATCGTCGTAGGCCTTCGGATCTTCTCCCTCGAGCAGTGGTGGCGGGCAAAATGAAACGCAGTTTGGTTTGTCGGATTGCAGTTCTTGGTTAGCAGTCATTGGTTACTCCCTTCAGGGCGAATCACTTTGATTGTTCTTGTTTCGTTCACATGGTTCCGTTCGCAAACAAATGCAATGGCAATTGCGACCGGCAGCAAGGTGCGGACCGAAGAGTATGTAATCATTAGTAAATTTTGACCGCTTTCGGTGCGCGAAGTTGCAAACGCGGCCCATTCTGCCTGAGTTTTCTCAAAGTCGGTTAATCGCTGGTCCATACCCTCGCTCGCAGCAGCGCACCTCGTCTCTGCCCATCTGCCTAGCCACCGGCCTTGAGGGCCGCATTGGGGAAATGCAGGCGCGGCGGGACCGTTTGCAGGACCGAGCGCCAAGCGTCGGCAGATCGCCAAAGATGTGATGGTCGAGCTTGATCTCAAAAAGCTCTCGGCCCCCGAATTTACTGCCTCAATCCGTCCCGGGACCCCTGCCCTCATGATGATCGATGAAGCAGCGGTCCCGAATATCTATTGGGAGCCGCGTGAGCCCCGCCTCAACTGGCAGGAATGGCGCACGATCTCAAACAAGGTGCGGAAATTGCCGGCGTTACCCTCTCTAATCCCGAACCAGTTTTGAGCGTGAGGACAAAGTGATGAGCTTCTCAGCAAAACAGGTCAAACAAGCACTGCGGCGCAATCTCGACCACCGTTACGTCCGGTACGCGATCTCGGAAGCCAACCGGATCTTTGGCTTTGATGGCTGGAGCCGGGAGACGGTTGACTCCCGATTTGTGCTTGCCCGGGAAAATAATCGTGGCGCTTTCCTTGCCGTCTATACCGCTCGGGTACGGATCTCGGTGCAGGCTAGCGACCTAACCATTATTCGAGAAGGTCACGGCTCAGGTGAAGGCCGTGCTGTCTCACCCTGTGAGGTGCACGACACCGCGCTCAAGGCTGCCGAAACCGATGCCACCAAACGTGCCTCGCCACTTTCGGCAAACCGTTCGGGCTCGCGCTGTGGGGTTGGCAAGTCACCAATGCCCATCCAATCTCATCAGCCAGAATCCACACAGCGCTCTGGCTTTCATCCCGATGACACAACGCCAATTCCACGGCCGTCGCGGTACTACGGCCGCCGCCAATTGCGCCGGTGACAGACCAGCTCTCAGCCGACCACAAACAGACATCGTTAGCTCCGCCGCTTGTCGCGAACGGGCTCGCTTCTGGTTTCGGTCGGCGGCGCGTCCCTCGAGCGAGAGCAATGCTCGGGGCGACTAAATTTCAGCGCTAGATTATTTCACTTCGGCGTGCCGGTAAGGCCTGACCTTTCTTTATCAAGACTGGCACGGCACCGGGCGTAAGCTTGCGATCGCGGATCGCCATAGGACCTGCATCGTGCATCGTCGATCTCGGTAAATGTTTGCGCGGCCTTGCGTTGCTCCTCCATGGCCTGACCTGCCGGCGAGTCCGGTGGGCAATCGCTGCGCGCAGTGGAACCGAGACAGGCAATGGAATTCCCAGCGCACCCAGCGAGAAAAAGTGGCAAAATTAAAAGCGCTACACGCATCCTGCATAGTATCCAGCAACGAGAGAACTAAAACAATTGCTCGCGCCCTCGGGCCCGCCGTCCGCTGACGGTGAGGATGCAGTAAACGAAACCGTTTCCACACCAAAATTCCCGTTTATCAGGGAAATAACCGGGAATTTTTTGCATTTGATGCGTTATCGGCTAGTTGTGGGGGTCAAAAGAGCTCACGCTCCAGTGGTTTTTGCCGGTAATTCCCTGTGAAATCGAAACGGGAATTTTTTGTCGCGAACCGATATATTTGGGTCTGAGCCAACGGGAAATTCTCGCACGCAAACGGGAAATCTCGCAAGAAACGGGAAATTTTCGCAATGCGATGTAAGAGCAACGTCCATCTCGGATGCGCTCGGTAGATGCCACGAGTATTGGAATTTGATTTTGACTCTCGCAATAGAGAGTCCGGCCTTCTGAGATGTTCTAATAGCGTGAAGCAACTCCGCTTGTTTGAAAGTCAGTGGTCCTTTGGAAATCGATGTGCCAGCAATAAAAGGACCAACGCAGACGTTTGGCGTCGGCCCTCGGTTTGTGATGTAGCGATTTCAAATTCGTTCGCGCGGCCTGATTGAAGACGTGCGCGTTGCAACCACCGGCGATGGCACGGTGGGCAGCAGACTTTGTCATTGGCAATCGCTCCTATGTGCGGTGTGAAGCACCGGACATGGAGTCGTGCCGTTCAGTATTTTTGGCTAATTTAGATTCGGACATGACGCGCCCTAGCCGGTGCGTTGTGGCAAGTCCTGGCCCGTCGCTCCAACGGCGGGTCAGGGCGCTAGAATCCACGATTTGGCGGGAACTCGCAATAGCCCCCGTACACAGCGGGATGCTCCGGCCAACCTGCACTTACTTAATTGTAACTTGGAACTGTCGTGTCCAAAGCGCATGAAATTCAGCCGGTCGTCTAGGGAGGAAACGTCAAGAGCGCCTTAGGGCTGCTTTTGTCGGCGCAACTATAGCGCGGACGACCGGTACATCCACCTGTCCTTAGCCACCCTCCAACATTTGCGGGAGATTAGAATGCGCGCTCGACATATTGATCGAAGGCGAGAGCAGTGGCCGTCGCGTCTAATCCCAGTCATTTTTTCAGCAGCAGCTCATGTGTGGCGTTATCTATAGACCACGATCTGAAGTGCCTGAGAAAACTTTGACCGAGCAGTGGAAATCCTTGCGCTGGAGCGACACTACCAATGACGTCTTCAACTACCGTGTCTCCGATTTTCAAGGATCGAATGCGGAATGTTTTCAGAACGGTTGTTGATCCATCAGCAAGTTGATACCTTCTCTGACCAATAAAATCCGCGTCGGCTAGAGCCAATCTCGACACAATATTAGCCGGAATACTCACATCGGCTGCACCGCTATCTACGGCAAAATCGAGAGTGATAGCGCCGTTTATGAGAACGGGAACCACATGTATGCCGCCGACGCGGCCCATTGGCATCACGATCTCCGCCTTGCCAGGTGCAGGCACGAGCTTCTGCGCTTGGTCCACCTCCGCTGGTGTCATGCGCGCTGTAATTAAATCCAGACCTTTTACGGCCTCAGTGGAGCCCTGCGCCGCCGACAAACTAAACCACTTATAGGCAAGGACATAGTTCTGCCGCACGCCTTGGCCGTTGGCATACAGGAGCGCCAGATTGTGCTGAGCGTCGGCCGAGCCTTGGTTGGCGGCGAGGCCATACCACTTCACCGCCTCAACATAGTTCTGCCGCACGCCTTGGCCGTTGGCATACATGGTCCCGACGTTGAATTGGGCGATGGCGGAACCTTTATCGGCCAATTGCTGAAAAAGCCGGAGGGCGGTCGCGTACTCGCCTCGGTTATACGCAACTATAGCATCCTCTAACGGGTCTGCGGCCACTTGTACGGCCAAGCTCAATATCAGAAGGATGGCGACGATAGTGTGGTTGAGCGCGAGTTTCATGGCTTTTGGCCCTAAGCGGACATGCACCGGGTGCTGACGAATGTCTGCTGTCGGGGGTAACCGGACATTGGCCACCCCCTGCTGACCAATCTCGAAGAGTCCCGGGATAGTACCGTATCTCCGTATCCAACTGAACCGCATCCGTATCGTATCCGTGATGATCGCCATTTGGCTTTCCAAAAATAGGCTTACACTTGTTCTGCGATGAAAGGCAGCCTGATGCTTAATAGATATTCTGCCTTCGTTTTGCTCTTAGTGCTGCAATCCACGGCAGCCAGTGCCCAGTGTTGGGAGAGCAGCGGCTTGAAATCCGCGCGGGCCGCTCATTCTGAGGCTGCAACACAATATTCTACCTGTGTGGGAAATCCGGCGCGTGTGGGAAATCAGGCAAAGTCTTGCAATGACGAGTATTCGATATTGCAATTTGCGAAGCGCGAGTTAGAAACCGCCATCTCACAATACGAGAGCTCGCGCGAGGAGAGTTGTCCACGGATGGCCGACCCCCTCTTTTCCGCTCGATTCCGTCCCCCTCCGGTAAATGAAGCGCCATGCATATGAGAATACATTTGATGCCCGTTTGGGCGATGCTGGTGTTCGTCTGCGTCAGTTTGCTTTCCGGGGAAGCCTCGGCAAAATTCGCACAGCTCCAAAAGCATGATACTGCCGCGATAAAATCTCGCTGCGATACTGTCGGGGGGAAATTCTCCAGTACCTATTTCATCTACCGCTGCAAAACTTCAACGGGTACTGTGAAGTGCAGTACCATAAGCCATAACTGTAGGGCGGCCGGATTTTTCACATGACCCGTTGCCTACCCCGATAAAACCTCGTCAGGCTTGCGTGACCACCCACCTCTCAGCGCCAAAAATTGCGCCACAAACGCTCGATCCCAGGAGGATTCACCCATGAAGAATGGGAGCGGCCCCACAATTTTTGATCTGGCAAGAAATAATACGCGAGCAAAATTATACCTAGGAGCGGTAGTATCAGCAGATACAAAAGTTCTCGCATGTCATAGCCCGTTCATTATCGCCGTGAAAATCTGTCGCGGACAAGGGTCCACGGCTGGGACCTAACAACCAAATCAACCTATCGCACCATGCAGGCGTCGTGCATTTATCCCTGACGCCCACATTGGGCAATTCCTTCGCGCAAGTCCGGCAATCGAATATTTGCGTTCTCGTCGGTGCAGGGTGTGAACCTAACTTTCGATAAATTGCGACGCCTTGAATTATGTGCGCTTGTATAACAGCGCCGGTCGCCTAGTCCGATTGTGACCCTTCCCAGAATCTCCACACAATCGGGTTTCTCCTAGGCGGTCGGCACCGATGAGGCAACCATGTCACAGCATTACAGCAACCCGGAACGCGAACCGCACGCAATCCCGGACATTCAGATATTTGAACTCACGGCGCGGGAAGCGGCGGAACAAGACGAAGATATGGTTTACGAGTATATGAAGCGTCACGAATTCCGCCTTGCTTCAATGAACTCGAAAATCCGTGAGAAAATGTTCGATGTCATGATTGAGCAAAACGGCATCACAGGCGGTTGGTATTGGTGGTCATGTTTTCCCGGCCGTCTGCCCGATGGTCCCGCAAATGGTCCATTTGCTACCCATGCGAAAGCACTCGCGGATGCGCAATCCGGCTTAGACGATTAAACCTTCAACCCGTATTCAACTCCGAAGGGGACACGACACGGCCTCCATTTGCCTGCCTCAGGAACAAACAGCGCGGATGGCGATACGCGTTGATTGGGTGCAACGTCCCAAATATTGCAAGAATTAGGCGTGGCAATCT
>DASRIZ010000480.1:0-4308 GCA_035649735.1 Blastocatellia bacterium
GATTAGTTGTTTATCGTCAGCCTCGGACGGAGGGTCGATGGTCAGGCTTTGCTGAAGCTCGTAAAGCAACTCGACGCGGTCGCGCGAACGGTCTCGCAGGGTTGACCGAATATTCCCGGTGAGAACTGAGAAGCCGGGGAAGTTGGGGTCGGATCCCGTCAGGATCAGGACCCTCCTGGTCGCCTGTTGGCCCATGGCGCCCGACGGAAAATATAGTGTCAGCGCGAGCAGAAACAGAAAGAGCACTCGTTTGACAACCCAAGCCGGGTGACTGGTTATGAGCGAAGACGCTGACCGTCCCCGCTCAGAGAATGAATTGTCGTGGTTGGGGAGAAACATCGCAGGACCCTATATGATCAGTCTCAATCCGAACTGTATCTGTCGCGACGAACCCGATTCGCCGGTCGGGAACCGTGTGTTTGTGATTCGCCCGAAGGAGGGACTGCCCGCTACGTTGCCAGGTTGCCCGAAGTTCGCATGATTAAAAACATCGAAGAACTCGGCCCGGAATTGCAGTCGCATCGTGTCGCCGAGCTTCGTGTTCTTGGTAATCGAAATATCTGTGTTGTTAAAGGCCGGCCCGATTACCACATTTCGGCCGAGGTTGCCAAAACGAGGTACGGGCGTAAACACGGATGTATCAAACCAGGCATCAACCTGGCCGAGAATATCAACTGGACCATTCACGTCGGGCCGCAGTGTGCCGGCCACGCCGTTCACCGTGCTGTTCGTCGTCACAATGTTTACCGGGTTACCGCTCTGCGACTGAAAGATGGCGGCGACCTGCCAGCCTTCCACCAAACGATTGCCGCGAAAAGGCAGTTCGTATAAGGCGGTAATCACCAACCGGTGACGAGCGTCAAAGTCGGACAATCCGCGACTGCCGGCGACGTCATAGCTGTTCTGGGCGATGATCCCCCCGGTGCTGAAAGAGTTGTAGTCAAGCGACTTGGACCAGGTGTAGGAAGCGTCGAATTGAAGGTTTCTGGTTAGTCGTCTGGTGGCCGTAACCCACAGTGCGTTGTAACTGGAGTTGCCGGAACTCTCGACCTGAGTGATGTTGCCGAGAGTGGTGCCGGGAAGAATCGGACTGGAGCTGGACAGTGCGGGGAACGGACGCACGCCGTTCACGGGTTGATTGAGGTTGCGACGAGTGATCAGGTGTGTACCCTTTGAGCCAATATAGCCGGCCATCAAAACAAAGTTTGAAAGCTCGTGCTGCACGTTCAGGTTCCACGACTGCATATAAGCATTATCAAAATCATGATCGATCGTCTGCGGCGCCAGACCCGCCGGGCCGGCGATATTGATGGCATTGTCAAGACGGATCGTTCCGGCAAATGTCAGAGGTATGGCCAGCGGAGGATTCCCACTGGTCCCGGTGACGATACTGGTCATTGGTTGGTCGACATAGATCCCGTAGGCTCCGCGGAGGACGGTCTTGCCGCTCTTGAACGGGGTCCAGGCGAAGCCGGCGCGAGGTTGAAAGTTGTTATTGTTCTCGCGATAGATCTCGTCGATGTTTGTTCCCACGCGTACCAGCGAAGCCGTCTCCGGATCGAAGACGACGAATCGATCGTAACGCTCGCTGGGCGTCATGTTCCACTCGTAACGCAGGCCCAGCTCAAACGTAAGATTCGGTCGCACCCGGTAATTGTCCTGAACGAAAAATCCGATTGCGCCCTGAGCGATGCTGCTCGTCTGGCTGCCCAGCGTCACACTGAAAGAATTTGCCGTGCCGGCGATGAAGGCGGGGATCGTCGCGAAGTTAAAAGAGCCTGTTCCCTGACGGAAATTATTGTTTAGAAACTGCCGGTATTCGCCACCGAACTTCAAGGAATGCGGACCGTAAAGCCAATTGACAATGTCAGCCACGACAAAGGTGGTATCGCCTCGGCCCGACGGCTGGGTGGCTGGGCCACCAAAATTGAGTCCACCGCCGGCGACGCTTATCTGCGGCAGGCCGATTGGTTGGTTAACGCCGTTGAGAATCCCGAAATCGGCTGGGTTCAGTTGCGCATTCGGCGTCGTGCTCGAAGAAAACCGATTGAATCCGGCGCGCGCCTCGTTGACGACGTTGGTGCCGAAAGTGTGGGTTTCGTTCAAGGTGAAGATCTGCCGCAAAGCGCGACTGGTGTTACCAAACCCGGGGATGGTGTTACCAGATCGAGTTGGCTCGATGGTTTGTGCCCGTTGCACGGCGTGATATCCGTGCAGCCGGTCGCGTGGGCTCAAATTGAAGTTGATGTCCGTAGTCCACTGATCGATGTTGACCGGCGCGCTGGCCGAGCTGACGAAGCGCGGCGTTCCCGACGAGTCGATAAAGTTCGCTCGCGGAATCAAATCGACCAGTCTCCTGATTACCGGATCTGTGACCGAGGCCCGCTGAGCATCGCTTAGGACCACGCTGTTGAGGTTTTGTCCCTGACGCTGGCGCAGACCCTCATAGGCGAAGAAAAAGAACAGCTTCTCCTTAATGATTGGGCCGCCCAGGCTTCCGCCAAACTGGTTGCGCTTGAAGGGCGCCGGCTGGTTCGAGGTGAATTCGAAGAAGTTGCGGGCATCCAGCGCGTCGTTGCGAAAGAACTCGAATGCTTCACCGTGAAATTGATTAGCGCCGGAGCGGGTCGCTATGTTGACGATCGCGCCGGAACTCTCTCCGTACTGCGCACTAAAAGTTGAGTTGTCGAGTTTGAACTCCTGGATGGTATTAACCGCCATCTGGAAGCTAACCGAACTGAACGTCAGGTTATTGAGCGTGATGCCGTTAACCATGTAGTTGACGGTCTCCTCACGATTGCCCCCGGTGTTGATCGCCAGGGACCCCACGCCGCGAGAGGGAGACGCTGAGAAAGCTCCCTGCGGAGGCGTAACTGAACCGGCTACGCGCAGACCAAGATCCAAAAAGTAGCGGCCGTTCAAAGGCGTCTCCTGGACCATCTGCTGATCCACCACCTGACCGACTGCGATGCTCGATTGCTCGAGCAGTTCATGATTAGTCGGTACAGAGACCATCTGGGAAACGTCTCCGACTTGAAGTTGAAAGTTCTGCGTGATTCGGCGTCCCACTTCGATCCGCGAATTCTCGATCAGCTGAGTTTGAAAGCCTCGGGCACGTACCTCAAGGCGATACGACCCGATCGGTAGCGCGGCGATTTGATACCGGCCCGCATCGTCGGTTGTTGACGTGCGCGTTATTCCGATTTCGCGATTGACGGCATTGATTTCAGCGCCGGCCACAACTGCGCCATTCTGATCGGTAACTTGCCCCTCTATTGAAGCGGTGGATTGGGCATGAGCCGAACCGCAGAAGAAGAGAAAAGTGAATAACAGCAGGTATCTTGTGGGTTGTCTACTATGGGAACGAAAGACACAAAAAGACCGCGCGCGAGAGGGAGCCTGCTGGCGTTGGGGGCGGTCGATTAGTTGCCTCATGCCTCTCTACCAAATCCGAGTGGCAAAGTCTCGTTCGCTAAGAAACACGAATCGAGAATGTCCGCAATCGGGGAAACGTTTGTGGACTTTCTGGTGGCGACTGGCGCGTAGTCTAGCACCGAGTACGACACCGTCCAAGGCTTTTTGGGGTCGACGGCCCTCTGAATGTTCCGAGGCGAGAACTCTCAGTGAAACTCGACGTTCCGCTTGACCTCGCGGACGGCGTAAACGCCGTCCCTGGCTTGCAAGCCGCTTCTGGCGTTGAGCTTTTATCAGCAGCTGATTCAAACTGAATCTTAGGTGGACTCCGCGGGGCTGACAACTGTCAGTTTTGACAGGATCACAGATGGGCGTGTATCGGAATTGGGGTTGTACAAATCGTCTGGACAGCAAAAAAGCAGGCAAAACGACACGATCTCGATGAAGCTCACCACCAGAGCCGAATAAAAAGGTTTGATTTCATCAACCCCAGAACCATAAATGACTTGTGTCCCATTCCGGCTTTGCCTCAAAAGTCCTGTCTCATTCACACCGGGCTTTAGCCCGGTGGTCGACGCTTGCTGAAGTCCTAAGAAACCGTTAAAAAGGGTTCTGCGGCTTTTTAATGCGAGGCGTGTGACCGGGCTGAAGCTCGGTCTGAATGAGAGCAAATCAGACTTTTGAGGCAAAGCCTCCCATTCCTCTAATTGCGCGACGCTGGTGGGTCGCTATCGTGAATCTCGTCATAGGTTCCGCCAATTCCCTGCAAATCGCCCGATTCGGCCAGTTCCTGATCATTCAGATCCAGAAACGCTCGCTTCGACGAAGTCGCCAGCAGGGCTAATTCCTTGTGCAGGATCCGCGCGCGCCGCTCAGGTAAGGTCTCGATCAGAT
>DASRIZ010000481.1:0-8899 GCA_035649735.1 Blastocatellia bacterium
TGACCATAGTTTGTCGCAAAATCGCTGTCGACATGGCTGCCGAGGACGATGTCGACGTCCTTAAACAAACCGGCTCGGACAAAGAAGGCCTTCGCGGCAACAAGTTCTTCGGCAACTCCCGGTAAGAGTTTGATCGTGCCGGCGATCTTGTATTTCTCCATCAGCTTCTTCAGGACGATCGCCGCGGTCACGTTGACTCCCTGACCGGAGTTGTGACCTTCGCCGTGCCCGGGCGCGCCCTGGACAATTGGATCGTGGTAAGCGACGCCGGGTTTCTGAGAAGCTTTTGGTATGCAGTCGATGTCGGTGATAAACGCGATGACCGGTTTGCCCGACCCGTAAGACGCAACCCAGGCGGTTGGCATACCGGCGATGCCTCGCTCAACCTTAAAGCCGTTTTTCTCCAGGACGCCGGTTACGTACTTTGAAGTCTCGTATTCCTGGAATCCGAGCTCGCTGAAGCTGAAAATCTGATCGACCATCTGTTGAGTGAGCGTTCGGAGACCTTCGACTTCGGCGATCGCTTCTTTTTTCAGTTCATCAAGCCGGGCGCCGTTTTGAGTTCGTGCCGGTGTTGTTGACAGCGCAAACAATCCTGTTAGCAAGAAGGCCGCTAAGGACTTGATCATGAAATCTGCCTCCGGGGATGTGGGTTTGGGCGTTTCTCCCAGTCGCGCCGCATTATAGCGGCGGCAGGGCGATTGAAAAAGGCGTTCAAGCGCCTAAAGCGAACTGTGCAGCTTGTTTGCTTAGCTTCCGGCCGGTGTCACATAATATGCGCGATTCAAAAATGGACTCTCGTGGAGGTCACGTCTATGACGGCAAGCTGGGCGCTTGTGAGTGTGGCCGCTGTTTTCGTTTCCTTTTCCGGATTTTTTGCGCACCCGGTTACCGACCACTCGGGTCAATCCGATAGCGAACGCCGGCTTACGCTGCAACCCGCGCAACCGATCGGCGCGCTACCCTCGAAGTCGAAACGGTGGGCGCTGATAATCGGGATCGATCGGTATCGAGACGGTCAGATCAGTCCGCTGAAAGGCGCGGCAAACGACGCGCGCGCACTCGCCGGAGCTCTTGCGCAGTATGCTGCATTCCCTGCCGACCAAATCATCCTCCTTGCGTCGGATCAGCCGGAGGAGAGGCAACCGACGCGCGTCAATATTCTGCGAAGACTTTCCAACCTCAAGACGCTGGTTCCCCAGGATGGGCTGTTGTTTGTCTCCTTCGCCGGGCACGGCATTGAGCGTGCCGGACAGGCGTTCCTTCTTCCAGCGGATGCTCAGATCAGTGAAGACATAAGCTTCCTCGAGGACACTGCGGTCAGCGTCACGCGAGTGCGCGACGGCATAAAAGCGACCGGAGTGAAACAAGTGTTACTCCTGCTTGACGCCTGCCGAAATGATCCGACGGGGAGGGCCGACGCGCCAAATGTTTTAACCGAAGGCTATACCCGCGGCTTCAACTTTGATCTTCGAAATCGCGAAGTCAACGCATTCGCCGTACTGTATGCGACAGAAGTGGGAAAGCGCGCTTTCGAGTACACCGAGAAGCGACAGGGGTACTTCACTTGGGCGGTTGTGGACGCCATGCGAGGGGCCGCGGCTAATCAAAGCGGCGAGGTCACGCTTGGCCGGCTCGTCGAATATGTGCAGGAAACGGTGGCCAAACGCACTCAGATAGACATGGGAGCGGGCAAAATTCAGCGACCCTTTGCCAACATCCAGGGATACAAGGCCAACGAGCTGGTGATAGCCGTGTCGGATCCGCGGGCCGCGACTTCTGCCTTGGAAAACAGGCCTACAGAAACGCAGCCATTTGAATTGACGTTCTGGAACTCGATCAAAGATAGCGGGAACCCGGCTGACTTCCGCGACTATCTGGAACGTTACCCCGACGGTGAGTTTGCAGGGGTGGCTCGCCGGCGGCTGGATAGCTTGGAAGCAGCTCGGCGCGCGGAGGCTAACTCGCCCGCGCGAGAGAAGGCGGCCAGACCCGCGAATGTCTTCGAGATCAGACACGCACATCGATCATTTACGACGTTGCGCTTCGCCGCCTCGACGGTGACAGTCACGGCCCAGGGAGTTCGTTATAGTGAGATCGGGCAGGATGTTAAATCAGACCACAACCTCTCTTTTTCGTGCGCTCAGTTCAAAGAGGCGAAGTTTGAAGCGTTCAGAAATGCTCAGGAGGTAAAGGACATCGCGGGGTTTGGTCTCCGAGACGCAGTTAAGTTATCGATCAGATCCGATGGTAAGCTCGATCAGGCCTTCACTGAGAGAGAGGTGGCTGAGGCGATGCTGGTAGCTATAAGGGATAGCTGCGGAATAAAAACATCGACAGCGCCGTCATCGAAAGGCTGGGCGCTCAAGCCCTAGCGCCATCCCGGAGCCCTCCGGCAAGAGGTAATCAACCTGGCCCCAGGGCAAAACGGTCATTGGGCCGTTTGCAAAAAAAGAACTTTGCTGACAGGATACCGCTGCCGGATTTTCATTGAATTTTTTGTAACCGGGCGGAGACTTTTCGAGTCTTAGGCGTCAGGCGGGCGCGCTCGTGGCCGTGCTTCCACTGGCGCGGACGCGAGCACGCTCTGCCCGCTTCATCAGGACAAAACAGGGATAGACAGGGTACACAGGAAAGAACATACGCCGTGAGTCTATCCTGCATTCCTGTGTATCCCCGTTCGAAACGTCTTCTCTACCAACGATTCCAGCAATAAAAGCCATTACATATGGAGGATGCCATGAACCGAGGACGATTGTTTCCGCTCACGCCCGCCCTGGTAGTCGCCTGTGCCATGCTGGCGGTGTTTACCACGACCGGGCGCGCCGCCGATCCCTCTCAAAAAAAGGACAAAGGCAAGCCCGCTCCCGCGGCCTCAAAGATAAATGAGGATTACACCGCTAAGATCAAAGAGTACACGACCGAAAAGTACTTTTTGACTGAGTTGGTCGATCACCTGCCGGCGTCCGATAAGGTCCCTTCGCCGGACAAAGTCCTCGGATACGTCGTGGGAGCTCCTAACAAACTCACCTATACCAAGGACATGTATCGCTACTATCGCGAGCTCGAGAAAGCGACGCCGCGCGTCCGCGTATTCACCGCGCCCGAGCGGAGCGAGGAGGGCAAAGAGCAGATGCTTGTCGTGGTGAGTGATGAAGCTAACATAGCCAAGCTCGATCGCTATAAAGAGATCACTGCTCGGCTCGCAGACCCGCGCAAAATCAGCGACGCCGAAGCTCAGCAGCTGATCGGTGAAGGCAAGGCGATCTATTGGGCGTCCGGATCAATCCACTCGCCGGAGCAGGGTTCACCCGAGATGCTGATGGAACTTGCGTATCGACTTGCGGTCGAGGATACCGCGATGATCGAGGCGATCCGCAAGAACATGATCGTCCTCATAACCCCCGCCCTGGAAGTGGATGGCCGTGATCGCTCCGTCGATCTCTATAATTATCGCAAGGCTAATCCCAACAAGCAGACGCCGCCGCTGCTGTACTGGGGCAAGTACGTTGCGCACGACAACAACCGTGACGGGCTTGGGATGGCGCTCGCGCTGTCTCGAAACCAGATGAAGACCTTTCTGGAATATCATCCGGTTGTGCTCCACGACCTCCACGAATCGGTTCCGTTTCTATACACCTCGACTGGGACCGGTCCTTACAACGCGTGGTTGGATCCCCTGGTAATCGATGAGTGGCATGTTCTCGCCTATCACGAGATCGAGGAGATGACCAAGCGCGGAGTGCCCGGTGTGTGGACGCACGGCTTCTATGACGGTTGGGCGCCGAATTACATGTTTTACGTCGCTAATGGGCACAACTCGATCGGAAGGTTTTATGAGACGTTTGGCGGTCAGGGCGCGGACACCAGCGTACGAAACGTTGGCGCCCAGTCGCAACGCGATTGGTTCCGTCCTAACCCTCCGTTGCCCTGGGTGAGATGGTCGATCCGAAACAACATCAATATGCAGCAGTCAGCAATTCTGTTTGCGATGAATCTTGTCGCTAATCAGAAGGACCGCTTCCTCAACAACTTCTACATCAAGAGCAAGCGGTCGGTTGCGAAGGCGAGGAACGAAGGCCCGTATGCTTGGGTGATTCCGGGGGACACTCCGCGTCCGGTTGAAGCGGCAGACACGGTCAACCTGTTGCGGTTGATGGGAGTAGAAATTCAGACCGCCACAAAGGAGTTCAGCTTCAAAGATCAGAAGTTTCCGGCGGGTTCCTATATCGTCCGCATGGACCAGCCGTATTCGCGAATGGCCGATATGCTGTTCGACACCCAGTACTACAACGTAAACGACCCGCGGCCTTATGACGACACAGGCTGGACTCTTGGCGCTCTTCGCAACGTGAAGACGGTTCGAGTAACCGATAAGAGCGTGCTCGACGTCCCAATGGTGTTGTTGACCAGCGATGCAAAGGTGAGAGGCAAGCTTGCAGGATCGGCTTCCACAGCCGGGTTCATCGTCAATCACAACGCCGACAACACCCTGGCGACGCTGCGCTACAAATTGAAAGATGTGAAGATGAACGCAGCCGAAGATTTCTTTAAGATCGGCGACCAGTCGTTCAACGCCGGCTCGTTCATTATCAAAACCGAAGGCAACCCGTCGGATTTACGACAACGGCTCGAAGGCGCGGTTACCGATCTTGGGCTCACCGCGCTTGCGGTCGACAAGCTGCCTGAGGTGAAGACGCACGAGATCGCTGCCGCGCGTATCGCGATCGTTCATACGTGGACCAACACCCAAAACGAGGGTTGGTTCCGGATCGAGTTTGACAGGTTGCAGATCCCGTACTCGTACATCTCTGATCATGTTATTCGAGACACGCCGAACCTGCGCGAGAAGTATGACGTGATTGTGTTCCCACCGGTTGGCGGCTCGGCCCAATCGTTGGTGAACGGTACTCCAAAGCGTGGCGATCCGGTGCCGTGGAAGCAGTCGGAGGTGACCCCCAACTTCGGCTTCTCGCCCGATCAGACGGACGATATGCGCGGAGGAATGGAGCTTCGAGGCGTCTTGAATCTTCAACGGTTCATCGAAGACGGCGGATTATTCATTACAATCGGGAACATCGCGCAGATACCGATCGATTACGGCCTGACAACCGGGGTGTCAATTCAGGAAGCCCGCCAGCTCAATGCGCGCGGATCGGTGTTCAGCGCAACGTTTGCCGACAGGAAGAGCCCGATCGCCTACGGCTACGCAGAAACGCTGCCGGTTTATTTCAGCCAGTCTCCGCTGTTGGAAGTTAGCGCGGCGGGCGGATTTGGCGGCGGCGGCGGACGCGGCGGCGGCGGAGGGGGAGGCGGCGCGGCGCCTGGACAAAGACCCTCGGGCCGAGGCTCGCTCAACGATCCTGACGTTATTCAATCGATGCCTCAGCAGGGACCGCGTCCCCCCCAGCAGCCCGCTCGTCCGGGCGAGGAAGGCATCCCCGAAGAGTTGCGTCAGTTCGCGGCGGCGCTTATTCCACCGCCAAATATGCGGCCCCGAGTCGTGCTGCGTTTCAATAGCAATGAAAAAGACCTGTTGATCAGCGGCATGCTCGCGGGAGGCTCGGAGCTTACGGGCAAGGCTGCCGTCGTCGATGTGCCGGTAGGCAAAGGTCACGTGGTGATGTTCGCGAACAATCCGATGTGGCGTCACCAGACCCAGGGGAGTTTCTTCCTGTTGTTCAACGCGGCGATGAACTACAACAATCTTGGCGCCGGCAGACCCGAACCTCCTGCGCGGAGACCGGAAGCGGCGACGACGGGCGACGATCAGTAGGATGGAAGATTCCGCCTGAAGGCGGGACTACGAAGCAAAGACTACGAAGCTAAAAAGGAATCTTCTTTGTGGGGCGGTTCAAGAGTGGGACCGCCCCTTTTTAATAATCGCATTCGAGGCGTGGGCCGTGGTCTAACGGCAAGCCGCTTTCTGGAAGGGATACTATTCATGTCGACGACCGAGGTAACTGAAGCGACCGACGTTACCACAAGCAAACTCGAGCTTTTTGCGCGGGTGATGGGACGCTTTGTGCCCGACGCGATAACCGCTGCGGTTATTCTTATGCTGGGACTGATCGTGATGGCTCTCGCGATCGGTAATACTTTTACCAGGACGCTCGATGCGTACTATCAGGGACTGTGGATGTTGCTGCCGTTTACGATGCAGATGACCCTGATCATCGTGTTGAGTTCGGTGCTTGGAACAACGCCATTCTTCAAAAACGCGATCACCCGCCTCTCCACGCTGCCCAAAACACGACTCCAGGTAATCGCCCTCTCAGTGCTGGTGACCGCATGTGCCGCATATCTTTACTGGGGTCTTGGGCTGGCGATGACCCCGTTGATCGCGGTGCACTTTGCGCGCGAGGCTGAACGAAAGGGCATCAAGCTCGACTTTCTGTTCTTTTTGGCGCTGCTCTGGGGCGCGAACGCGGCGTGGCAATTTGGGCTGTCGTCGAGCGCTGCGCTGTTGATGGCAACGCCGGGTCACTTTCTGGAAAAGACCACCGGCATAATGCCGTTGAGCACAACCATCTGGTCGCCGGCTGCAATAATCCATGAGATTTGCTTTGTCATTATTCTGATAGCTGTTGGTTACTGGTTGATGCCCAGGAATGCCCGCCCGGTTTCGCAATTTCCGGATGCCTGCAAGTTGACCGAGGAAGCTCCACCCATCGATCCCGGGCCGGCGAATTTCTCGGAGCGGCTTGAACGCAATCCAATTGTCCCGCTGATCATCTGCGCGATGCTCGGAGCCTGGCTGTACAATCATTTTGGTAATAAGAATCTCAGCCTGGACATAAATGCGCTCAACACGATTCTGCTGTTTTCCTGCTTGCTGCTTCACCGGACCATCTACCGATTCATTCAGACGCTTCAGCGCGCCGTTCTGTCCAGCTGGCCGATAATTGTCATATATCACCTGTACGCCGGAGTGGCGGGGCTCATACAGTTCACCTCGGTCGGAGAGGTGTTAGCCGGTTTGGTCTCCTCGGTATCGACACCATATACATTTCCTGCTCTTGCGGCCTTTTCGGGAACCATTGTGTCGATCTTTATTCCATCAAGCGGCGGGCAATGGGTCATTCAAGGGTATGTTACTTCGGCGGCGGCAACCGCTGCCGGCGTAACCGTCCAGCGCGGGCTTCTGGCGTTGAGCATTGGGGACCACATGGGGAATCTAATTGCGCCCTTTTGGTATGTCGTTGTGGCCGGAGTGGCGCGAGTGAACTTCAGAGAGTTTTTCGGCTACGGATTGATTTTCGCGGTGCTGTGGTTCTTTCTGGGAGTTGTGGTTTTCACCTTTGCGCCGTGTTGAGCGGAAACAGCGAGTCTGCTTAGCGTCTTGGCGGTCCTTGGCGTCTTTGCGCGAAGATCCCATTCCGAATGACAGTTTCGCGCAAAGACGCCAAGGACCGCCAAGACGCTAAGGTGGAGTTTCGTTCAGCTATTGCTGGCTTCTAATAGTCGGTTATACTAGCTGCCCGTCGGGGATTAAACGGCGCTGCCCCGCCTTCGTACAGTGGAATCTACGAACTCATCCATCGAGGTGCGTATGAACACCCGCAAGCATCATCTTTCCTCACTTGCCGTTTTGTTATTAGCGATCACTGCGGCCGCACAAACCAAAGTCACCACTCCAAAAGAGCAGCTCGGGTTCAACTTCGGTGATGATTATCAACTCGCCAACTATACCCAGCTCGTTGACTATTGGAAAAAGCTCGACGCGCAGTCGGATCGCATGAAACTGGTGGAGATCGGGAAGAGCGCTGAAGGCCGCACCATGGTGATGGCTATCATCACCGCTCCCGAAAACCATAAAGCGCTCGATCGCTACAAGGATATCTCGAGGCGACTCGCAACCGCCGAGGGATTGACCGACGATCAAGCGCGAGCACTCGCCGCCGAAGGCAAAGCCGTTGTTTGGATCGACGGTGGTTTGCACGCGACCGAAGTACTCGGCGCGCAGCAGCTTATGGAGCTCGTCTACCAGATGGTCAGCTTGAACGATCCAGAGACGCTTCGTTTTCTGAAGGACGTAATCTTGCTTGCTACACCGGTAAACCCGGACGGACTCGATCTTGTTTCCAACTGGTACATGCGCGAACGGGATCCGTTAAAACGATCGACGGCGGGTCTGCCCCGGCTTTATCAGAAATACATCGGTCACGACAACAACCGCGACTTTTACATGTCCAATCAACCGGAGACCGAAGCCATAAACCGAGTGTTTTTCCACGAGTGGTTTCCGCATATAGTCTACAACCATCATCAGACAGGCCCGGCCGGGACCGTTTTATTTGCGCCGCCATTCCGCGATCCGTTCAACTATTATCTCGACCCGCTTGTGCCGTTGGGGCTCGATTTGGTCGGCGCAGCGATGCACGGACGGTTCGTCGCCGAGAACAAACCCGGTGCGACTATGCGATCCGGATCGTCATACTCGACCTGGTGGAACGGCGGGCTGCGGACAGTAACTTACTTTCACAATATGATTGGGCTCTTGACCGAGTCGATCGGGAACCCAACGCCGATCGAGATTCCCTTCCTGCTGCAGCGGCAACTGGCGAAAGGCGACCTCCCTTATCCGGTGGCTCCGCAGAAGTGGCACTTTCGGCAGTCGATTGATTATTCCATCACCGCTAACCGCGCGGTTCTCGACGTCGCGTCGAAGCATCGCGAAGACTTTCTGTTCAACATCTATCGGATGGGCAAGAACTCGATCGAGCGAGGAAGCCGGGATCACTGGACAACTACGCCGAAGCGCATAGCCGAGGTGCAAGCGGCGATCGCAAAGGATATGCCTCAAGCCGGCGGCGAGGGTCAGGGGCGACGCGCAGCCGCAGCGGCTGCTGGCGACGCCCCGCCGGGCGGAGATTCGCCGCAGGGGTTTGGAGGTCAG
>DASRIZ010000482.1:0-14539 GCA_035649735.1 Blastocatellia bacterium
ATCGGGATGGCTATCGAAGGGATCGAGTCTGCCAGCTTTCTGACGGAAGAGCAGAAGCGGGACATTTTCTATAACAACGCGGTCAGGTTTCTACGACTGGATGAAAAGAAATTCGTGCGCAGCTCGTCGAGATGAAAGCCGGCACATAACAATGGGATCGACCGGAGCCGCGCAAGCGAGTTTCGTACGGTCTCTTGCAACGTTACATGCGCGGCCCGGTCATCCCTATCGTTAGACAGCTCTAGGAGGCGGATGCCCATAACCAAAGTACTAATACTATTCGTCGGTTTCATTTTTCCGTTCCAAGATGTTCCTTCTGAGCAGACGACGTCAACTCGCGTTACATTAGAAATCCGGTTAGCAGAATACGAGCGTAGTGTCGGCCTCATCGAGACAAATTCAGTAGGTCCGCAACAGAAAATCTACCTGCACAAAGAGGCTCTCGTGACGAATAAAGATGTCATTGAAGCGAGTGTGGTGAGATTTCAGGCCGCGAAAGAGATTTCTGAGGCGATGAGATCGCTGGGTGTAAAAGACGTAAGAGATGTTGGCGATACATATGAAATCAAGGTGGGATTTACAAAAGAGGCCGGAGACAGAATGGCTAAGGCAACCGAAAATCATATGGGCAAACCGCTCGCTCTACTCATTGATGGAAAAGTCATCTCGGCTCCTATTGTCAGTGGGACGATTCGCGACAGAGCAAGCTTAATAGGGGGCGGCGGATTAGGTTTTACTAAGGATGAAGCGCAGCGGATAGCAAATGCGCTGAATATGAAATAAGCGCAGTGCGGTAAAGCGTGGGTGCCGCTGTCTAACTTCCCGTGCACCGGAGCCGCGCGAGTTCGTTTCTTATGATGCGGTACTGTTGCTCGCGTTGCCCTCGTAGCAACGCGCGGCCCGGTGACGCTGACGTTAGGCGGCTGGCCTTACAGGAAAGCGGAAGCTGATGCCTCTATACTGCAAGGCATGCATAAGGCCTACCAAAACCCTCCGCATCGCCCTCTACGATTGGACTTGACTTATGTCTTTGACCACTCGATCGCTCCTCGGACTCGCCTCAGGGATTCTATTCGGCGCTGCAATCACGGCAACACACAACGCCTTTCTTCACAGACTCGTTTTCATTATCGAACCGGTCGGATCAGTTTGGGTCAATGCCCTACGCATGACAGTAATCCCTCTGGTTTTTTCGCTCGTTATTGCGGGTGTCGCTTCAGCCTCTGACGCAGGCTCTGTCGGACGGATCGGTGTCAAAGCCATCGTGCTCTTCCTGCTTATGCTTGTTGCTGCCGCCACTTTTGCGGCGCTAGTCACGCCGCCGTTGCTTAGCTGGCTCACAGTTGACCCCTCCACATCAGAGTCGCTGAAATCTAGCATTGACCCTGCGACAGTCGAGTCCGCCCAGAAAGTACCCAGCCTCACACAAAGGCTCGTCAACCTTGTCCCGCTCAACCCGATTAAAGCGGCAGCCGAAGGCGAGATACTCCCGCTTATCATCTTTGCGCTGTTTTTCGGATTTGCCATCAGGCGTGTCGCGCCCGAGATGCGACAAACGCTCGTGTTATTCTTTCGAGCCGTCTCTGAGACGATGCTGGTAATCATCCGCTGGGTGCTTTGGCTTGCCCCCATCGGTGTCTTCGCGCTGGTGCTCCCTCTCACGATGCGGACGGGTATGAAGGTCGTTGGCGCGCTGGCCTACTATGCCGTGTTGCTTTCGGCCTTGGCAATCATTGTAATGATTGCGCTGTATCCGGTGGCGGTATTCTGGGCGCGAGTCCCTCTGCGGCGGTTCATGCGAGCCAGCGCGACCGCGCAGGCGGTTGCGTTCACCACGCAGTCTTCACTCGCCTCTTTACCGGCAATGATAGAAGGGGCGGAGAAGCGGCTTGAACTCCCGCCTCAGGTCACGAGCTTGGTTCTGCCGTTAGCCGTTTCGGTATTCCGCATCTGCAACCCGGTAGCACAAATGTGCGGAGCTCTGTTTATCGCACGGCTTTACAACATTGAGCTTGATGCGGCTAAAATCATCACGCTTGTAGTAACTTCTGTATTTGTTAGCATGAGCAGCGTCGGGGTGCCTGGTGGGGTATCGCTGCTGGTGACACTGCCAGCCACTTTCGTCTCTGTAGGACTTCCGGTTGAAGCAATCGGGCTGCTACTATCGGTTGAGGCCCTCCCGGATATGTTCCGTACGACAGCTAATGTGACGGCAGACATGGCTGCGGCAGCAGTTATTGGTCGCCACACCAAAATACCCACGCCGGTAGCGGCTGTTTCATCCGAAGCCTGACACCAGCACTGCGAATGATCACATTACGAGATCGTCATGCCCGTAAGGCGTCTGATTTGCTTCCAGCTCGGCCGCCTAACAAACGCATCCAGCGGAGGCCGCGAAGCAAGTTTCTCATTGTAACTTGAGTGCTCCGCGCGGCCCCGCTGATGCCGAGCGTTCGGCGCTTCGTTGAATACTATGAAGATGCATTTCTCGTTGCTGCTGGTTTGTTGGCTCCTGTGCTGTGGTTCCGTTTTCGCGTCAGCTCAAGAGTTAAAGGACACGACCGAATCGAAATTCAAGGTTGGTCAGTTGTGGGCGTACAAGACTCGACCTGGCGAAGAGAAATCCTATTTCATCGTTGTCAAAGTAGAAACGCACACGAAACTCGGAACCATTGTTCATATTGCGGTTCGCAAATTAAAGATGAAGAATCCACGTAGCCCGGACGGACTAAGTGAAGACGCCAATCACATGCCTTTTGCCGAGGATGCGCTGAATAAAAGCGCCGTAAAAATTCTCAAAGACAAAGTTGACCTACCGGACTTCGAAGATGGCTATAACGAGTGGCGTCGTGCGTTCGAAGAGGGACACGCTGGAATCTATACAATTACGTTGGCCGAGGCCGTCAAAGTGATGGAGGCTACGTTGAATCAATAAATCGCGCCGAACTAACGGTTGCACCGGAGCCGGCGCACACATGTGTTCATCGTACCGCCAGTGCCATCGCGCCGGCCCGGTGAAGCTGAACGTTATGCGGCTTTGAGTGATTGATGAATGACATACCTGATTTCGCAGAAGCGCTTTATCAGTTTCGCCAGTTTCTTGCGAAGAGCGGGCATTCCGATCAGGTGTTTTGGGTTTTTCGCGATGACGTATGGCAACCGTCGCCCGGTGATCTTCGGGTCAAGTATCCACCATCTGTCGAGAATGACGCTTTAGCTCAAAAGGTCTTCGCGGAGGGGCGAGAACGCGGTCTCGTTGAGATCATTGCAATAGCGACTGTTGAAGAAAAGGTCGCGGCAAAGGTCTGGTTTCCAAAGTATCCGAACGAAGAGGTACAAGGCTGGGATCGCGGGATGAAGTTAGGCCTGTCGGAACCTCTGCCGCGTGCGAAACGTGTAGGCGCCCTGCGATGGTGGCTTTTTCAGTTTCTACCACGTTACCGTCGTTTTCAGGACGAAGCATTTTTCATCGGCACCAGAAAATGGGCCGCCGCATAACTCTGCGTGCACCGGAGCCGCGCGAGTTTGTTTCTTATGATGCGGTCCTGTTCCTCCATTGCTCTTGAATCAATGCGCGGCCCGGTGACGCTGACGTTAGGGCACCAGGCTAGGTGAAGTTCAGTGTGGTGGCGAGGCCAGCATCTCAACGATGTCAGAAAGGGGCGCGATGGTCGTGCCTGGCACTTCCGTGTGTGGCATGACTTCGTTGACGGTGTATACATTCAGCGTGTGTTCTTTTGGGACGCCGACAAGAGCGAAACGGGGGCAATCGAGTTCGCCAGTGACAAGGCCCTGCACGTTTCTCGCCTCCGACAGAGTATTGGAAAGGTAGTACGAGAACCGCGGTATCGTTCACTACATCGGCGCCCCCTTCGGTTCCCGGTAGAACGTGAATATCGGGAATATGCACCGTTCGAGCAACTCTAGAGTCTTTAGTGTTGGCGCTGCCTGACCTCGCGCTGGAGCCGACGCGCCTTTTTCGTCCAAGGTAAAGGGGTCACCGAGCCGCGCGGCTCAGCGCGGTCGTTAGGGCGCCGGACGAGTGCACCGATGAGGCGACTGCTTGCATTTGCTTTCGTGATCGGGTTCTTGGCGACGGCCCTGTCGTTGCTCGCCGAGTACCAGTTCTGCGCGGACGGACCCGGAAGGGGTGTTCCGGCCGCGATGACCCATCCTGCACACGGCGAGGACCCGATGGAGTTTCCGTACTCGGGAAACGAGATCGAAGGCATGGTGTTGGACGTTCGAAGTGTCGGGATCAACTTGCTGGCGTGGTCGCTTGTTCTAGGGTTACCGGCTGGCCTGATTGAGCGCGCAAGAAGGCGGCGGAGGGCTGCGGTCTAAGTCGGTCCGCTCGTGCGGACAAATCGAGGAGTAAAGCTGCCAGCAGTTCGAACAGGGGCGCCCTAATTCCCGCATGCACCGTAGCTGCAAACTACGCGGCACGGTGATGCGGAACGTTATGCTTCTTATCTATTGGAAGATCATCGAGTGTGATGTGCGATATTCAATTCTGATTCTGTTTTTGATTGCGCTCATCCTGTCCAGCGCGCGGGCGCAGACGCCACGTTCAAGCATAGTAGAGGCAATTCCGAACGTCTCTTTCTGCAACATGCTCAAGAACCCTCAAATCTATGGCGGAAAGGTTGTTCGGTTCCGCGCCATATTTACCCGCGGCGGTGAGGATTGGGTTGCGATTTACTGTCCGGAATGCTCTACGGATAAGAATCTGGTTAGGCTTGAGTTCGATGAGACGTTTGACCAGTTAACCAGCTCTAAGATCCGCCGAAGATTTGAGCAACCTGACATCACGCTCGAAGTAACTTTAGTCGGGAACCTAGATCCGTCACACCCGCTTCTTTTTCACATAATTCGTGCCGAACGAGCCGACGTGATCTCGAAACAAGGCACATCTCCGTGGCGCTTGCCGAACAAACTGAAAACGCGTA
The DNA here is from genome assembly GCA_035649735.1 of Blastocatellia bacterium. Classification (GTDB taxonomy): domain Bacteria; phylum Acidobacteriota; class Blastocatellia; order UBA7656; family UBA7656; genus Onstottus_A. The sequence goes on from DASRIZ010000482.1 coordinate 4,950, forward strand.
AGACTTGCTAAGTCGAAGCATAACTCGCCGCATGCTCCGTAGCCGCAAACTACGCGGCACGGTGATGCGGGCGTTAAGCTCATATGAAGCAAGCGGAACAAAAAATCCTCGACCACATCGAGAAGTTTGACTGCATGTCACTTCCGTGTTCGATCCGGATGGGATAGAGCCCACTTTCTCCTACTCCATAGGCCTCAGGAAGAAATTCGGAGTTCCTGAGGTGATTGTAGTCGGGCTGGAACCTGAGTTGGGCCATGCGCTCGTAAATGAGTACCGCGATCGTGTTAAGGCCGGAGGGCGGTTTGAGCCTGGCGTTCCGTACTCCGGCTTTCTAGATGGCTTCTCTGTCTATTTGGAGCCGGTGATCAAAAAGCACCGAAAGGGCTATATGCTCTCAGCATGCTGGCTCTATGGCGGCAGCGACTTTGAGGCGGTGCAAATTGTCTACCCTACTACTTCGGGCGTGTGGCCCTGGGAGCCGGAGGCATCTGATTGGTTTCGCAACAACCAGCCCATGCTTGGGCTTAACAGGCAACCGGATAAGCCCTGACAATTCAAGCCGAAGCCGCCTTGCTCGGCGGGCTTTCATTAGTCAACCGCTGACGGTGGCAATATGGTCGGCGGACTGAAGTGGTTTGTGGTGAGATATCTATCCGGTTATCGCCAGCATCAACATAACACCGCCGTTGTCGTTACGCGTGGTAGGGCCGCCTAACTTCCGCATGCACCCGAGCCCGCGATCAATGTTTGTTCGGTGACTTCAATTTTCGGCGCGGGCCGGGTGATGCTGGGCGTTAGCCGGACACGGAAGGATGTCGCTTTCGTCTTACAAGCACTCGGTCGTGGACGCAGTCGCTGGCGTCCTGGCCCCGCTGGGCTTTAGGAAGAGTGGTTCGAAGTTCAGTCGGTCGCTCAGCGACGTCGTACACCTTGTGTCGGTGCAATCCAGTGTCAGCAGCACGGCAAGTTTGCTTCGCGCAACGGTGAACCTGGGAATCTGGATTCCGGCGCTGGCTGATGACGGTGCGAAGCCGGACATCTGGGCTGCCCACTGGCGGGAGCGCCTCGGCTTCCTCATGCCCAACGCCACCGACCGGTGGTGGGAAGCGCGCTCAGATCGGGAAGCGGCAGCTGCGGCCCTCGAAATCGGCCACGCCCTGAGGACGTTCGCTCTACCGGTGCTGGACTCGCTAGCGACGGCTGACGCTGTTGCGGCGCTCTGGCGCTCCGGCAGATCGCCCGGCCTTACCGAACGGGGTGCGCAGAGGTACCTCGATGCTCTCGATCGGGGGAGGGGAGCCGGCTAACACGGCATTGCAGCTGACGGGCGCGTCGGTCGCTGCGCTCCCTCTCGCGCCCGCAGCTGAATGCCAGTATCGTTAGCCGAATCGCCGCGCTATTAGAGAGAAAGCCGAGGGTGTAGTGAAGCGTATCCCCCAGTTACGTTACCAGTGCAGTCGTTGCGCTTACGTGGTATCTATGCTCGTGGTCAGTTTATGCCTGTGAATGTGCAGGAGTTGCTGGACTGAGCGAGGAACTGGAACGATCGGACATAATATTTGCCGGCAAAGCCGTAGCGGTTGAAAGCGCTTTCGTCTCCGGCAAGGCTACGTTTCAGGTATCCCAGGTATGGCGAGGGGCGGTGGGAGCTATAGTCACGACTTCCAATGTTTGGGACTGCATGTCCGTCTTTAGGGTGGGTGAGGAGTATCTGGTCTTCGCGCGCAAAGTGGATGGAGAATTGGGTTTCGGATATCAACTAGTTGCGAGCAGGTGTGGGCAAACCAGGCGCTGTCCTATTCAGGAAAAGCGCTAGCTGTGCTGGGGCCGGGCTCGCCTCCTTCATATAACACCAATACGCCCTCGAATAAGCTTGGACTTCTTTTGATAAGTGGGGCGGTTCTAGCGATATTACTTACCGCAGCCTCCGTTGGCTTTGTTCGGAAGAGGCGTTTGCGGAGGGCTGGCTAACTCTGGCATCCAGCGGAGCACGCGAACGAGTTTGGTCGTCGCGTCCATTTCCCGGCGCGCGCCCGCTGATGCCAACGTTAGCCGGAAACGTCGAAGGGATTCTCCAGCTTCGTTGCTTTGCGGATTGGTGACGCATGACACTAAGGATCGGGGCCGCTCTCGTGCTTCTCTTTTGTGTTGGCGGGTTCGGACTCGCTGCAGCTATTAATCACTATGCGATCGTTGAAGCCGTCAATGCGAAGTTGCGAAGGGAAGAGGAGTTCGAGTTACTCGGGTGGTACCCCAGGAAAGCGTTAAGACTCCGCAGTGAGTATCGCCGCCTTTATCCAACTGGTAGGCTATTACGCCGAGAAGGTGTCCTTGAAGCGATCATGCTGCTCTGCCTAGTCCTCGCGGCTGCGATCATAGGCTTCCCTGTTCTCGCAATCGCGTGGGTCGGTGGAGTCGGGGTCTTCTCGCTGTGGCTAGGTTATTTCAGGAAGTGATATCTGTTATGAAGCCGGCTAACTCTGCGTGCACCGGAGCCGCGCGAGTTCATTTCTTATGATGCGGTCCTGCCACTAGGATGCGCCTCCATCAACGCGCGGCCCGGTGACGCTACCGTTAGCCAGCCCAGGGAAAGGCTCTGTCACTGTCACGGCGCTGGATTTGAGGAGTAATTCGGGATGCTCGTCGGACACTTCGCGATAGGCATGATCGGCAAACGCGCCGCACCACAAGTTTCTTTGGGGACCTTGACGCTCGCATCTATGCTTCCGGACTTGCTGGGATTCGTGTTCATCATCACTGGGCAGGAGCATTTGCGCATGGTTCCCGGCGGCCGCGGTATCGAAAGCGTAGAGCTTTACGATATCAGCCTGAGTCACAGTCTGGCGATGGACGCGCTTTGGGCAGTCTTGTTCGCGGGTTTTTATGGCTGGCGTAGGCGGCACGGCGCCGGGGCTTTCATGCTGTTCGCGGCGGTGATGAGCCATTGGGTTCTGGATTTCATCAGTCACCGCCCGGACATGCCGCTCGCTCCGGGCGTCACACAGGTTTACGGTCTGGGATTGTGGACTTCCCTGCACTGGACTCTGGCCGTGGAAGGGGGTCTTTGGTTGGCCTCTCTGATTGTCTACGTGCGCATGACCAGTGCGAAGAACCGCGCGGGCGTATACGTGTTCTGGCTCGTCGTGGCCCTGCTGACGGCGTCTTGGATCTCGAACTTGACGGCATCCGCCCCTCCCGCCGGGCAATCTCCGGTCTCAGGATCGATCGTTGCTCTGGTATTCTTCTCCATGATGGTCGCGTGGGCATTCTGGATGAACCGGCTGCGGCCGGTCTCCTCACCGTCCTAACAGTCCTTCCGACGGAGCCTAGTAATCCACGCGCTGTCGGGTAAGTGCTATTTGCGCGGCCCGGTTACGACTGGCTTTAGCCCTCAAGGAAGCAGCATGACACGTGAGCGCAAGAGAAGGGGCAGCTTCCGATTGATCAGGAATATAAAACGTAAAGAGTCGGTTCAGAGGGAAGCCTGCTTCACTAGATGGCATATCGGGCAGGACCACCCGCCTGAGCTGGAACATCTGGATGAACGTGAGAAGCAAGACGGCGGGTGGCATCTAACCCGATATGAGGCATCGTATTGAAGGTGAATAAGTGGTAAAGCACAAGGCTAACTCTGCGTGCACCGGAGCCGCGCGAGTTCGTTTCTTATGATGCGGTCCTGTTGCTTGCATCGCATCGGCATCAACGCGCGGCCCGGTCAGCTTGGTCGTTCGGCGGCTCGCGAGGTGAGTCATGCTGTTCCACATAAGCGAAGAATCTGACATCGAGCGGTTCGAGCCACGACCGTCGGTATACATTCCCGGGCTCGTCGTGTGGGCCATCGATGCGGCTCGCCTCCGCAACTACCTCGTCCCTCGTGAGTGTCCCCGTGTTACCTACTTCGCCGGGCCCGAGACCACCTCGGCCGATGTGGAGCGGTTTCTCGGGTCGAGCCCGGCGGTTGTCGCAGTCGAAAGCGGTTGGTTGCAGCGCCTGCGCTCGTGTCGGTTGTATCGCTACCACATGCCGCCGAAGACGTTCGTCTGCTTCGACGAATGCGCTGGGTACTTCGTGAGCCGAGCGCCCGTTGTACCAGAACGCGTCGACGCCGTGGATGACCCGATAGCGGAGTTGCAGGCGCGTGGGGTCGAACTCCGCTTCCTGCCGAGTCTGTGGCCACTGCGGGACGCGGTTGTGGCATCGAGTCTGCAGTTCTCTCTCATTCGAATGCGAAATGCCGTGCCTCGGAGTGCCCCTGACCTAGCGGTTGCACCGGAGCCCGCGCAGCAAAGTTCGGTCGACCTCGGGTAGGATGATCGCGCGGCCCAGGGAAGTAAGGCGGTTTTGGGCGAAGAAGCGTCAAAAGCTAGCATCGCTACCATAGTACCCTCGTCTCAGAAGGTTGATGATATGAGATTACTTCAATCGAAGCTCGCATTAGCCATTTTCACCATCGGTGTTATCACGATATCGTATGTAATCTGGGACTATAGCAATACAACAAGTCAGCTTTGCGCAGTTCATCACCAGTATTTGAGAAAAGACAAAGTGAAGGTTACCTACGGGCTCAGGGATTACGACAATGAGTATTATGACGCTGAGCGAACTCTCTTCCCCAATGCTAATACATATGCTGATGGAGGGTGTCTTGATGACGGCAGTAGGAGTCAGAGTCAGCATGTACTTTACTGTGGAAAATGCAGGATAACCCAAGAGGAATGGTGGAAACAGTACGTCGCAACTTCGCGGAATAGATGAAACCGGGTCTACCTTCCGCATCCACCCGAGCCCGCGACCAAGATTTGACGGGTGACCTTCAATGTTACGCGCGGGCCGCGTGATGCTGGGCGTTATGCCCTCGCGATGAGCGAAGATGCGGAGTCGCATTTTGATCAAAACGAAGACAGTGCAAATCGAACTCAGGTTTTACGGAGACGGGCGAGTCATTCAGATGAAACCCGGTCACTTCGTTGGCGGCCTGCCTGATCCGAAACTCGGAAAGAGTATTTCCTTCACCGTTCACAGGCAGATCGCCGACGAGGATGGGTTGATGAATCCGATTGCCGACGAGCGCGCGGTCGAAGGAAGCTTTCAGATCAACGTCTCTGGCAACAGCAAGGGGTACAAAGAGCTCGGCAGATATCTGCTCGCGTTGGCTGAATTGGATACTGCAGAGGATGATCATGATCATCTGGTAAGCAAAGACGGCCGAACGCATTTACACGTCATTCTACGCAAACGCGACAAACTCCCGCGTAGTTCGAAACGGGGCATAACTCTGCGTGCACCGGAGCCGCGCGAGTTCGTTTCTTATGACGCGGTCCTGTTCCTCGCATTGGTCTTGAATCAACGCGCGGCCCGGTGACGCCGTCGTTAGGCGTGCAACGTATGTCCTTCCGACAACACAACAAGAATCCAGACACAACTTGGCGTAGACAGCACCGCCGTGAGCTACTCAACGCTGGTCTGCCTGATTACGTGGTCGATGACGAGAAGCGTTGGCATTACGTGCTTCTTCATGGAGACGACCTTGAGACTTCGTGGAGTCCGGCTTCGATCACGAAAGAGCAGGCTGCTGACATGCTCCGCTTGCTTCAGTCGCACTACGAGAGCAGAGTGGGCTTAGATTTGTTCACGACACTTGAAAAGAGGATTGATGATAAACAGCACGCTTAACATGCGCTGCAGCGAACCCGGCCATCGCGTCGCGGTTGCAATCCACGCGGCGCGGGGGCCGGGTCGCTGAGCTTGGGTCGTTGGGCGCTCGCGGGCGTAACGCCGAGTCGAGTATAATGTCGCGTCACTTAAGACCTGAGGTTTGGTATGAGTCGAACTTTGACAATCTCAGATGAACTATACGAGCGGCTAGAAGCGGAGGCCCGCAGCCGCGGTCTCACAACGGTCGAGGAGTTACTTGAAGGATTGCAAACCCTCGAAGCGGACGTAGCTCGGCGGGAGGAGGTAGTTCGGGAGATAGACCGTCTGCGTGAGGGGCTCTTCACCCGCTATGGCCAAATGCCTGATAGCGTGGCTCTAGTGCGGGAAGACCGAGCGCGCTAAATGGCAAAGCTGGTGGTCGACGCGAGCGTAGCGATCAAGTGGTTCGTTGTGGAGCCGCTTTCGGTCGAAGCTCGGCGAATCCTAGATGACTATGAGGCGGGCACACTCTCTTTGGTCGCACCGGACCTGATCAACGCAGAGATTGGCAACATTGTTTGGAAAAAGCAGACATTTCAAGGACTCAGCACCGACGACGCCAAGGCCGTCATTGATGGCTTTCGCAAGCTCGAGATTGCGTTCACGTCCACTGCGCATCTCCTCAGCGATGCCTACAATTTGGCTATTACCCATCGACGCACCGTCTACGACTCACTTTATTTGGCCTTGAGCATCCGAGAGGCATGCCAGTTTGTGACTGCCGACGAGAGGTTGGTCAATGCTGTTAGTTCGGTGCTCCCGACCGCGGTTTGGCTGGCAAACTGGCCGTGATCCAACCGTCGCGCCCAACTCTGCGTGCACCGGAGCCGCGCGAGTTCGTTTCTTATGACGCGGTCCCGTTCATTCCAATGCTCTTGCATCTACGCGCGGCCCGGTGACGCCGACGTTATGCGGCTTCGGGCAGGTAAGGATATGAGCTTAGAGGTTCACAAGATAAAAGAGATTCATCCGGGCGTCTTTTGGATGTTGCTGGATTTCCCAACCTCGAGACTCTTGCCTTTTATTCTCAGCGATGAATACCGATACATCTGGTGTCACAATCACCGAGTCGGGAATTATTCCTGGGCTGAATACCGTCTGCCATTATTCCGGGACAAAGATGCTCATGATGTCGCGTCGCGGATTGTGTTGTTCGACTTCATTGTCTCTACGGAGAAATTCAAGGAGATTCTGCCGAAGCTTGATGCGGGCGTTCACGTTATCCAGCTAAACGAAATGCCGCCGGACCATTTCGATCTGGATAAGATCAAGGGGAAAGAGCGTTATAGATTGCTCCGGGAAAGTGATTGGCTGTTTGAATTTGATGTGCCGGGCAATGATTACGGGCAGATTGCAAGCCCCAAAGAGGAATTGCTCCAGAGTATATTGCAGAATCGGGCGATTGATACAAATGATTTGCCTTGAATCATTCCAGCAATACGCCGCATAACTCTCGATCCAGCGGAGCGCGCGCAGCGGTCAGTAAATGAAACGGTCCGGAGCGCGCGCGCCCGCTGATCGTATCGTTAGGCGCTATGAGTGACCTCGAATGTTCGAATATCGCGTAACAAAGTACGACCCCGCTCAGCGGGATCCCGACGGTGCTTACCGACGAGATGAGTGGACTTCGTTCTCTGACATCGGCAAAAGCTTCGGCGGCCAAATGTTGACTGCGGAGAGCTACGCCCAAACGGAACAAGCCTATCTCACGACGGTAGACAACTTCTGCGTCGAGGCCCCGATACATTATCTCACCATCGTGGGCTTGGAGAACTACGGAGATTACCGCACAACGCTGTTCGAACTTCGCGAAGGTGGTATTGTCGCGCAGTCGGAAATTCAGGAAGCCGTGCGATGTCTGCTGCGTGAACAGTTCTGGTGTCGCATCGAGGACGGCAAAATCAGATTCGTGCATGTGGGTTACGATTACTACCTTTATGTAGGTGTGCCGTCGCCGTGCAGCGAATCGATCAGGATTGCGCATTCGCGCGGGCTGTTTGTCGAAAAGTATGAATCGCCGTATCGACTTGTCTCAGCGTAAGTGCGCGCCTAACTTCAGCATGCACCCGAGCCCGCGATCGAGGTTTGAACGGCATCCTTGAGTGTTCGGCGCGGGCCGGGTGATGCGAGGCGTTAGGTGCGGAAAGTAGCCGTTGAATGAAAGGAGTAACAATGAATAATCACAGCACATGGGTAATATTAGTTACTATCATTTTTGCCAATGTCATCCTCGTACCTGCACAAACCTCAAATGAGGAAATCAAGACGGGAAAGTTGCTAAAACGGCAGAAAGAGAATGGAGTAGACAACTATGCCTATGCGGCATACAGCTTTAGATTTAGTGGGAACGGGCCTGAGATTCAGCAACTCTGCCATAATAATTGGGAGCTACTGTTCGGCAATAGCCCTTTGTCAGATGCCTTTGATGTGACAATGGTGACGGATGACCGCAGCCGAATAAAGGACTTGGGGAGATATACCTGGGGCGAGAAGTTTGACATTCCGCGACTGCCAGCTTATGAAGAGCCGGAGAGGGAGCCGAGCGTGAAGGCGATAGAATGGCATATGTACTTGGTACATAGCCGAGACGCAGATACAGACCTCTATACGCTATTCCGAGTAGAACACCTAATGACGGGTGAGAGCGTCGAAATCAGCTGGAAGCTCATTGCACCGCCACAAAGACGATAGCGAAGGCCTAGGCTGCACCTAACAAGGCGTTGCAGCGGAGGCCGCGCCGCGCAGTTCTTATGGGTTGTCTCAATGCCGTTCGCGGCCCCGCTGAACGCGGGCGTTAGCCGGATTTCAAGCGTCAAATTTGGCGATTCAGCAATCGCAACGAATCCGGCCTTTGGCATTCGGTAATCGCCGGCGTCGGCATCCAGGATTGAGACGGAACTGATAGTTCACCGGTCGGCAAGTCCGCGCACGAACCAAGTATGGCAGAACTGTTAACTCCAGAGCAGTGCGCACTCGCTAAATACATGTCCGAGCTATCTGAGGAGGCCTACTGCGCGGGCTGGATGGCTGACCTTGAATACAATCTGTGGGAAGCAGTGTTGGGGCTTCGGAGAGCATATGGACGCACTACGATTTCTCATGCGAAGAAGGAGAGATTACGGGCGCTGTGCGATGCCTGTGCAGGGTGGATCGTTTTTGAGAACGGTGTTGGCGAGACGTGGTTACCGCTTGATGCTTGGGAACAACGCTTCAGTGAGTGGCAACAGGACAAGCCTTCGCAGGCGAGCCGCGGCTAACTCGGGCGTGCAGCGGAGTTCGGTAGCCTGGGATACAGGCGAGGGATCGGGAAGAAACTGGGGTGAGTGGTTCCCTTTTTGACATATAATTCGTGCGGCAAGCCAGTCGAGAAGGCCGGTAGCGCATTGGTGCTTTGATGCCCGTAGCGGAGTTTGGTCTCACAGGTCTGTGACAGGATCATTGGTGACAGCACTCTGTGATGTAGTAGTTGCTCAGAGGCGCTGATCCCGTTTCAGAGATTACTTTGGTGTAGGAACCTGTGCGCTGGCTTTGTCAGATTACAGGCTTGGAGGTCAGCGCGCATGAAAAGGAAGCGGATCACTACCGGGAGGAAGAAGTTCACATCAGGGCGGGCGGTGAAAATCGCTCGCAAGGATGCGGCGCTGTCACGGATTAACGAGCACGCGGCAGGAATAGATATTGGCGCCCAGAGCCATTTCGTAGCCGTGTCTCCAGCTTCCAGCGCCACGCCCGTTCGGGAGTTCGGCGTATTCACCCGCGACCTTTATGCGATTGCCGATTGGCTCAAAGAGTGCGGAGTGAGATCAGTGGCAATGGAATCAACCGGGGTTTACTGGGTGCCACTTTATGAAGTGCTTGAAGAACGAGGCTTTGAAGTAAAGCTTGTTGATGCGCGC
>DASRIZ010000483.1:0-16009 GCA_035649735.1 Blastocatellia bacterium
TGGTCATCGCACCCGATTTCAAGTTCGGCGATGCTTTCCATTCGCATGACCTGCGTTTCTCGAAAGAGGTTCGCATTAAAGAGCGTTACGCAATTCAGGGACTGGTCGAGATCTTCAACGTTTTCAACGTCGCGAACTTGACCGGTTACAGCACCACCCTGGATGTGGCGAACTTCACCAACCCAACCACGCCTGGTGATTTGGGCATAACCCTGCCGAGCACGTTCCGGTTTGCACGGCCATCCGGAAGGGCCGGACAGGCGTTCGGCACCGGCGGACCGCGAGCCTTCCAATTTGGCGCGCGCTTTACGTTCTAAGCCGAGTCCCGAAAGCGTGCGAGAGAGCAACAACTCTCTCGCACGCTTTTTCTTTTCCTGGTTAAGATAAATGTATCGAGTTGAGAATAACGAGGCGGGCGCGATCTACTGCAATATCCTTTCGTCGATCAGAGTTTTTATCACCCGAAGGCAATTGCTTCGGGCGGGAATGATGTTTTCACTCTCGTTTATTCTGCTGCTGGGTTCCTTGATCACCGGTGTTTCGCAGCAAGCGGCTCCGGGCTCGGCACAACAACCGAAACAATCAACCAAACCCACCGAGCAGATGGTCGCGATGCGCGACGGCATCAAGCTCGCAACAAGTATTTTCCTTCCTCAGGGCAAGGGACCATGGCCCACGGTGCTGGTGCGTACTCCTTACGGAAAAGAACTCCAATCAACGGGAAATACCTTGTGGACGAATCGGGAGTTTGCGCTTGTTGTTCAGGATTGCCGCGGAAGTTTCAAAAGCGAAGGCGAATACCGGCCATTCATGACAGATCACGTGGATGGGTATGACACGGTCGAATGGATCGCAAAACAACCGTGGTCCAACGGCAAGATAGGCATGTACGGGGCCTCAGCGATGGGAATCGCGGCGAATCTCGCCTCGATGATGAACCCGCCCCATTTGGTTGCGAACTTCGTAATGGTTGCGCGCGCCAGCCTCTACAATCAGTCAGCTTTTATGGGCGGTGTCTATCGAAAAGAACTAAACGACCCGTGGTTGAAAAGACAGAAGGCCGAATGGGTTATAGCCGAAACAATCAAGCACAGTGTCTATGACGGTTTTTTTGATATAGGCGAAATGCCCAAGCACTGGCAAGACGTTCGTGTTCCCGTCTATAACTACGGCGGTTGGTACGACATCTTCGGACAGGGCAACATCGATAATTTCGTAGGCTTGCAATCGGGTGGCGGCGGGCTGGCCGCGGGAAATCAAAAGCTGATCATGGGTCCCTGGGCACACGGCAACCTCGAAGAAGTGAAATACCCAACCGACTCGGTAGTTAATGCCACCGAGGAGGCAATGCGCTGGTTTGACTACTGGCTCAAGGGGAAAGACAACGGGATTATGGACGAGCCGCCGGTCCGTTATTACGTGATGGGCGATGTCGCCAACACCCAGGCGCCGGGCAACGAATGGCGTACCGCGGTTACCTGGCCGGTCCCGGCAAAGCCGACTTCGTTTTTCCTTAAGCCCAGCGGAGCACTCGGTGAGAAAATCGGCGTCGAAGCCGAGAGCGCCGATACCTACAGCTACGACCCCAGAGATCCGGTTCCGACGATCGGCGGCGCGAACTTAAGCGTAAAGAAGGGTCCTATGGATCAGCGCGCGACCGGCGACCGAAAGGACATCTTGAAGTTTGTGACACCCGTTCTCGCATCGCCCATCGAAGTGACTGGCCGCGTGACTGTGGAGTTGTGGGCTGAAAGCGACGCGCCGGACACCGACTGGATGGCGAAGCTGGTCGATGTGTACCCGGATGGAACCGAGCGACTTGTGTTGGATTCGGCGATGCGCGCGCGATTCCGCAACGGGTTTGATCGCGAAGTGTTCATGAAAAAAGGAGAGGTCTATAAGTTCTCGATTGATTTGTGGTCAACAAGCATTGTCTTCAACAAAGGCCATCGCATAGCAATACACGTCACAAGTTCTAACGATCCACGCTTTGATCCGAACCCCAACACCGGTAAACCGCTAAGAGCGGACGCGGAGACCCGCATCGCCAGGAACACAATACATCACGATCGGGCGCATCCATCTCGAGTGTTGTTGCCAATCGTGCCGTCTTACAATGGCAAACGTCCGTAACCTTTCCACTGTAGGCACTGAACACTCGCTCTTGCACATACCACCAACGCAGAGACCGTGTGAAAACTCTTGTAACACCCACAACTGAAAAGTTGTGGGTGTTGGGAATTCTCGCAGTCTCGCAGTTGGTGGAGGTAACGAATGAATTCGTTACTACGTGTGAGGGGCCTCTCCTCCTCATCTCACCCTGAACAAATCGTTCAAGCCCGTCGTAACCAAGAGCAATTACGCTCGCAAACAGGAGGGTCTTATGACTAGCTGTCAGGGTTGTGGTACGGATTTCCTGAGCCAGGACCGCTTCTGTAAGAATTGTGGCGCGCCGGTCGCTGCCTCTGTCGAAGACCTCGCGGACACTCGCCCCTTTGATCCTTCCGCCCCAGCCGTGGCAACCGCCCATACAGGATCACTGGATCCGACTAGTCCTCGGTACGCATCGGTGGCTTCTACTTATCCGATCGCGCAAAGTTCCGCGCCACTGAGTCAGACACGGTTGTTCATAAAAAATCTGCTTGATCACAAAGTGTTATGGCTTTTGGGAATCTTCCTCCTCCTTCTCTTTATTGGCACCGGAGCTATCGTCGGACGAGACGCGATACGGGCTCGGCGCGCGCAACGTGCCGAAGACGCCCGCGAGGCAAACCGCGCGAGGCAGAAGAGGCAGGTTAAACAAGCCGAGGCCATTCGCCGTACCGAAGAGGAAATGATCCAAAATGCGATGGGCTTTGTTCCGGGTGAGCTGCTGAACGCGGAGTATCCGGAGGCTCAAGGCGTCTTTGTTGGCAGTCTGACTAGCGACGACAGCCCGGCCGGCGCCGCAAAGATACAAGCCGGCGATATTTTGATCGAGCTTGGTGATCAACCGGTGCGCAACACCGGTGAGTTGGCGCGAGTGTTGAATTCGGTGAAACCCGGCTCCGAACTCGGTGTGAAGCTCCAGCGTGACGAAGCGCCAGTCGCCGCAAGAATCCGGATCGGCAGCTCGACCGTCCCCCCGTTTCAGCCAAAGACGGATCCGCGAGATCAGGGTTTTCTCGGCGCGGGCGATGTCGGACGCCGCTGCTGCGTCGCCGGTACAAAGAGATGGGGCCTCGAGATTCATCGCATCATCGATAACAGTCCGGCAGACCTTGCCGGACTGCAGCTCGGAGACGTCATCGCCGAGTTTGACAAACAAATCGTTCGGACACCCGATGAGTTGGCCCGCCGGATCCGTGCCGTTAAGCCTCGCAGCAAAGTCAAAGTAAAGTTCTATCGTGGCAATAGCGAACAGACGATCGAGCTGATAATGGGGCACGGGTGGTAACTCGTGGGCCGGATAGGATGGGTGCGCGTCATTTGCCTCCCTGGACAATCAAGTCCCGAATCTACACAAACCATTGCGGACAATCTGCAATACTTCAGGAAACATGATCCAAGTCGTAACGAATTTATTCGTTACTACGTGAGGATTTGTATATTCGGAGGGTAACGAATAAATTCGTTACTACGTGAAGAAGCGGGAGTGACCCTGTCGATTTCGCGAATCCTTGTTCGATTAACTAGTAGAGCCTGGGTTCTCGAGGGCTATGATGATCGACAGTAAGACTCAGGCCGAATTCTAGACCAGAAGGAGAATTACGATGCGAGTGATGGTTATCATCAAGGCCAATAAGGAATCAGAAGCAGGAGTCCTCCCCGATGAGAAGCTCCTAACCGAAATGGGAAACTACAACGAGGAACTGGTGAAAGCCGGTGTCATGCTGGCGGGCGAAGGACTCCACCCCAGCTCGGAAGGCAAACGAATCCATTTCTCCGGTACAACGCGGAAGGTCACCGACGGCCCCTTCGCCGAAACCAAGGAGCTGATTGCAGGCTTCTGGCTTTGGAAGGTGAGCTCGATGGAAGAAGCCATCGAATGGGTAAAACGCTGTCCAAATCCTACTGGCGCTGAGGGCGAAATCGAACTTCGTCAGGTCTTCGAGGCGGAGGAATTCGGCGATCAGTTCACGCCCGAGCTGCGAGAACAGGAGGACCGCCTCCGAGCGCATATAGAGCAGCAAAAGAGTTGAAGGGTGAATTATGAAGTTAAGGCCTATACTGGTGATCGCGTTGTTGCCGGTCATTTGTGTTATGCATCAAACGGACGGCCAGGCTCAGCGTAAGAACCCTGGCGCGACATCCGGGCCGCCCGCATCTGACTGGCCCGCTTACGGACGCGATCCCGGCGGCTCGCGCTTTTCGCCGCTCAAACAAATAAATCGCGCTAACGTCAAGAACCTCAAAGTGGCCTGGGTCTACCGAACCGGCGATCTTTCGGACGGCCAGAACGCGCGATCGTCGAGCGCGTTTCAATGCACGCCGCTGCTGGTCGACGGCACGCTGTATCTTGCGACGCCCTTCAATCGAGTGGTGGCGCTCGATCCTCTTACCGGTAAAGAGCGTTGGGTGTTCGACCCGAAAATTGAACTGAAGCGTCCGTATGACAACCAGCTCAACTCGCGAGGCGTCTCGACCTGGCTCGATCCGCAACGCAAGGACGGAGAGCCTTGCCGCCGCCGAATTCTGATGGGAACAAACGATTCGCGGTTAATCGCTCTGGATGCGGCCACCGGTAAACGATGCGAAGATTTTGGCGCAGGCGGAGACGTTGATCTCGCGGGCGGTGTGAGTGTGTCGACGCGAAATCCGGGTGAATACGCGGTGACGTCACCCCCCGCGATCATCAATGATCTGGTGGTGGTCGGGGCGGCCATTGGTGACAACAATCGAGTCACCGCGCCGAGCGGAGTAGTGCGAGCTTACGACGTGCGCACCGGAAAGCTCCGCTGGGCGTGGGATCCGATTCCGCCCAACTTCAAGAAAACGGATACGAGTGATGCCGGCTATCAACTGGGCACCGCCAACGTCTGGTCCATTATCTCGGTGGACCAGGCCCGCGATTTGATCTTCTTGCCGACCGGCAATACCAGCCCCGACTATTACGGCGGTGAGCGCAAGGGCAGCGACTTTTATTCGAGTTCAGTCGTTGCCTTGCGCGGGTCGACGGGGCGAGTCGTCTGGCACTTTCAAACGGTTCATCACGATGTGTGGGACTACGACATTCCCGCGCAGCCGGCTCTTATTACGTTGATGCGCAACGGTCGCGAGATTCCCGCGGTAGCGGTCGCTACAAAAGTCGGTCATTTGTTTGTGCTTCATCGCGAAACCGGCAAGCCTCTATTCCCGGTGGTAGAGAGGCCGGTGCCCCAAAATGGAGTCGAAGGCGAACAGCTTTCTCCAACGCAGCCGTTTCCGGTCAAGCCGCGCGCGCTTGCTCCTCAATCGCTCAAACCAGACGATGCTTTCGGGTTGACCGAGGCTGACAAAAAGGCTTGCCGCGACCAGATCGCATCGCTTCGCAACGACGGGGTGTTCACACCTCCGAGCCTACAGGGCACCTCGGTCTATCCCGGTGATGTTGGCGGGATGAACTGGTCGGGGATGTCGTTTGACCCACAACACGCGTTGCTTATCACTAATACTAATCGGCTGGCGCGCGCGGTGACGCTGATTCCGCGAAAGGACTTCTTGCCTGAGCAAGCCGCGAAACTACGCGGCAACCCGCTTGCCGAGCTTGCACGCCAAGAGGGCACGCCTTATCTAATGAAGCGCGAAATCATGATCCGCGTTCCGCTTTTGGTCCCGTGCACACCGCCGCCGTGGGGTACGCTGGTCGCGGTTGATTTAAACAGCGGGGAGGTAAGGTGGGAGGTACCGCTCGGAGTGATGCCTGAGTTGGCTGATCGCCCGGATGCCGCAAAATGGGGCTCGCTGAATCTCGGTGGTTCGATCGTGACCGCGGGAGGGCTGGTCTTTATTGGCGCTGCAAGAGACAACTATCTTCGCGCGTTCGACGTCGAGACCGGCGTTGAAGTCTGGAAAGGGGAGTTGCCTGCGGGCGGGCAGGCTACGCCAATGACCTACCAGGCGGGTGGAAAGCAGTTCGTGGTGATCGCTGCGGGAGGCCACGGCCGACTGCCGAGCAAACGAGGAGACCACGTGGTTGCTTTCGCCTTGCCGTAACGATGCGCGATTGCGACGGGCCTCGGAATTGGACACCTAATTTGGAGTGCGCCGCCCTTCTTCGCTCCCTCGCGCCTCTCGCATGCGTGGCGGCGCTTTCGTAGTGTGGTGCGAGGACTCTAAAAAAAAACCTCGAGCTCGGAACTCGACACTCATTTGGACCAGTGCGCCGCCCTTTTCGCTCCGCACAATGGTCTTAGTACCTTCACACCCACTACAAAAGCGCCGCCACGCATGCGATAGGCACAAGAAGCGGAAGAGGGCGGCGCACTCCAAAATGAGGTATCGATTCCTACTACGAATTATTTAACGGCGAGTGGTGCAACCCGCCGATAACCAGCAAACACTAAGTTACGACTGATGAGGAACGGGGCAGCGTGTGGGGTTAAGGGAGAGTTGAATGAATAGAGCCCAATACGTTGTTTGCCTCACGTTGTTTTTTGGTTCGCCCGTCCTGGCCCAAAATGAAGCGCCGCGCTCAGAAATCTTTGGTGGTTATTCCCACAACATTGGCGAAGCACAAGGTTGGAATGCGTCGGCCGCGGTCAACGCTAATAGGTGGTTTGGAGTTGTTTCGGATTTTGGCGGACTGCGCGCGACAGAACGCAGTCAGGATCTCGAAGGAACGGTGAGGGCTAATACGTTTCTCTTTGGCCCACAATTCTCGTATCGAGCAAGCCGAGTCAAGCCTTTCGCCAGAATGTTGTTGGGTGTGACCAGTATCAAGGCTAGTGCGACAGGAGTTAACGAGAGCGTCGAGTTTTCAGATACCGGATTCAGTTATGGAGCCGGATTTGGCCTGGATATTCGGCTCAATACAGTAGTATCAATTCGCGCGTTTCAGGCAGATTATATCCATACGCGGTTTCAAGAAGAGGGGCAGCACAACGGCAGGCTCTCCTTCGGCATCGTGTTAAGCTTCGGCGGTAATTAAGACATCAATCTCGTTCTTGCTTCTTGCCGGGGAGCGCAGGCATCCGTACTGTCTTCCCGGCGAGCCGCGACCTACCGATAGATACCATGTCCTCGGTTTCGGACTAGCCTAATCAAACAGCAACGCAATATAGTAAGCCGCACATGAAAGCTCGCATGGGCATGAAGATTATTGTTGCGTTCTGCTGTGTGCTACTTGCCGGTTCCGGCTGGCCTGACCCGCAGGGCAGCTCTGACTCTCGAACGATACAGCACGTCAAAAACTTTCCCGATCTCAGCGGACTCGCGTGGGTTGAAGGTGACACTTTTCTTGCCGTTCACGATGCCAAGAATCCAGAAGAGCTCGATCGGCCGCGAGTCAGTCTGCTGAAGCTTCCTCAATCGCTCGACGGCATAGCTTGGACGACGCTCTCTATAAGCTGGCCGCGGCCTCTGGGCCCGAGTGGTGATCTCGAGAGCATTGCGCGAATCCCTGGGACCGATTCCTTTCTACTCGTGGAAAGCGGGGAAGGAAGACAGGGCGCGAAGCGCTTTAATCGCGTGTTTCTGTTGAAGCTCACGAGCGGCCAGCCCATTCTGGACTCATTCGCTGAATTGCCGGATATGTTTAAGAACATTGAAGGCAGCGCGGTCTTCAGGCTCGGTAATCGTCTCGTGTTTTTTTGCGCCGAGCGAGGCGATCACAACCCCGCAAGCGAGGTTTATTGGAGCGATCTGGAGTTGAATCCGCTCAGGTTTGGATCCTTTCAGAAGACCCATTTTAAGCCGGCCTTTTCAGGAAAGAACAAGCGGCCGGTCACAGCGATAGAGATCGATAGTTCGGGTAGAGTTTATATAGCATCCGCTTACGATCCTGATGACGACAATGGCCCCTTCAGTAGTGTCATCTGGCGCGCGGGCCGTCTCTCGGGGGATCGTGATAACGTCAGACTGGTTTTTCAGGCCAGACCTTTGAAGCTCGCCACGCTTGACGGTATGAAAGTGGAGAGCCTGGCTATTCGCGAGGCTAACGGCATGATTGAATTATTTGCCGGCACTGACGATGAAAACTACGGCGGCGCCCTGCGACCGATCTCGCTTGCACCTTAGCCGACTGCTTCACGTAGCAACGAGTTTATTCGTTTCTTTGAGTTTACAAATCCTCACGAGGAACGAATAAATTCGTTACTACGTGGGTCACGACTCTCTTCACGTAGTAACGAATTTATTCGTTTCTTACCTCAATGTCAGATAGCGACTGGAATCAAAGACCACCACCGTAAAGCTCTTCCCTTCTACAGTCCCCGATGCGACGCCCTCCGGTTGGAGCTTGCGATCAAATGAGGTTATCTCGCGCAGCCCCGATCCATCGGTCTGGCCAGACCATTCCCAAAGCTTGAAGTCGGTTTTATCCTGACTGTCTGTTGCTCCCGCGATGATCTGAAAGAGACTCCGGCTTTCGTCGTACTCGATGCTCCGGATCCCCATGCCTCCAAGCGGCAGCCGGATCGCATCGATGTTCCCAGCTTCGATATTGTCAGCGGTGAATGCGCCTCGAGAATCACGCATCTTCAATGGAACCAGCAACGCCTTGCCGTCGATGACAGGCGAGCGCAACCCGATTAGAAGAACGTTGCGCGTGGGGTCCCAGGCAAGACCCTCAATATCAATTCCGTCAACGCTCTTAGCCTTCTCTGATGCAGAACCGCGCAACTCGGCTACGTTCTCAACCAAAAACTGTCTTACCTGGCTAAGTGCCTGCACATCTTCAGCGGTTTTGGTTTCCTTATTGAAGCGAAACCGAACCAGTCCCGCCCGGTCAGCGTGCTTTGATCTCGACTGTGAACCAACCACGTAGAAATTGGAGCCGTCGGTCGTTATCCCCTCGGGGTCTTCAACGGCCACGCCGAGCTTCACTGGAATAATTGAACCTGCCTGCTTACCGGATTTGTCCAGCTCAATCCACAAAACCTCGTCAGACCTTCCGTCGTCGACAAAAAGAAAAGCGTCGGTCCCAGCCACGCGGGCGATTCCCGATGCTTCAAATGTTCCTCCGACGAAACTGTCCGCCTCCTTAACTGCAGCGCCGCCTGCCTTGGCCGAAGCTTTATGATTCTTCTTGATCCAGTCGGTCGAGAAGACGATGTATCCGACCACTACGCCAACACCGGCGACCAGAATCAGCACTTTTGTCTTAGGATTCATACCCTTACCCCGCCCTGTTTTGTCCAAAGAGCAACCTGCAACAAGTATACCGCAACCGATCGAACCCTCGACGCTACAACTTCCCTAAAAAAGATCCGGGTGAGTGTCGATTTCGGCGCCGGGCATTCGATTAACAGGTAGAGCAAGGCTAATACAGTCGAGACCGTTCGGAAGCCGGCTCGCAAAAGAAGCGG
This sequence comes from Blastocatellia bacterium, assembly GCA_035649735.1. Lineage (GTDB taxonomy): Bacteria > Acidobacteriota > Blastocatellia > UBA7656 > UBA7656 > Onstottus_A. Next base: position 9,486 of record DASRIZ010000483.1, read on the forward strand.
AAGGAGAAACAATCATGCGCCTCAATGGAATGCTCAAGGCCGACACCCAGTCCGAACCGGGCTTTCCCCCGAGCAAGGAGCTCCTGGAAAACCTGGGGAGGTTCATCGACGAGGTTGCAAACGCCGGCGTGGTGTACACTACCGACGGAATCCGACCAAGCGCAAAGGGCTCTCGTATGCAGTTGTCCGAACTGTTCTAGACAGACTAATCCGATCGATACTTCCGGAAGCGGACCTCTGGGTCTGCATCAATAAGGAGAAAACACGATGCGAATTTTAGGACTACTCAAAGCAGACAAAGACTCCGAAGCAGGCGTCCCGCCCAGCAGGGAGCTGATTGAAAACATGGGGACGTTTCTCGAGGAGGTTACAAAAGCAGGCGTGCTGGTGGCGACCGACGGACTTCATCCAAGTTCAAAGGGGACGCGCGTGAAATTGACAGACGGCAAGGTGACCGTTACCGACGGCCCGTTTATAGAGACAAAAGAACTGGTCGCTTCGTATGCGTTGTTTCAGGTGAACACGATGGCGGAGGCAGTCGAATGGACCACGAGATTCCTCAAAGTCCTGGGCGGGGGCGAATGCGAGCTTCGACCCATCTTCGAAGCGTCGGATTTCGCTCCGGAGATCTTTTCGCCGGAGGAGGCCGCGCGGGAACAGGCCCACCGCGAGCAGATGCAGAAGAATGCGATAAAACAGTAGTCAAGTCCGTAGTCCGTAGTCCGTAGCTTGTGGTCTACCTTGAGAATCTGGGGGAAGCTCGAACTACGGACTACGGACTACGGACCACGGACTGCAACAGATTGACTGAGCCCTTTAACCTCGCTATCATCCGCGACCTCATCTGTTGTCAAATCGAAGTCAGCAAATCAGAAATGACAAACCAAATGACAGATGAAAAATGACCAATGGAAAATGGAAAATAGAGAGCGCAAATTTCACTCATTTAGCAGAAGGACCTTTCTGGCAGCGCTCACCCTGGCGATGAGTATGCTCTGCGGTGGGGACGCTCGGACGGCTCCCCAATTTCGATCCAGCGCCCGACTGATTCTCATAGTCGTCGTAGACGGTCTTCGTCCAGATTCGATCAACCCCGAAGACACGCCGACCCTCTACAGACTCCGTCAGGAGGGCGTCAACTATATCAACTCTCATTCGGTGTTCCCCACGGTTACGCGGGTAAACGCCGCTGCTATATCGACCGGACATTATCCGGACGCTAACGGACTCGTTAGCAACTCAATGTTTGTGCCGGCGGTGAACCCGAACCGTGCCTTTGAAACGAGCGATTATCGTCAGTTACTAAAGATGCGGGATGTTACCGAAGGCCGGTTGCTGTTTATGCCGAGCATGGCCGAACACTTGAACGCGCACAGTATCCGCTTCGCCGCCGTTAGCTCGGGATCGACAGGGAGCGCATTGCTCCTTAATCATCGCGCCCCGGAAGGTGTCGGAGTGTTGGTAAACGGCAACTTCGATCCGGGCAAGCGCGTCGCTTACCCGGACGAAGTAAGCAAAGCCATACTTGCGCGTTTTGGGCCCGCGCCGCGCGAAGAGAATAGTGCCGGGGTCGATTGGGCGGACAGGGTGCTGCGCGAGTATGTCCTGCCCGAACTAAAACCTGATGTGCTGATAGACTGGCAAACAGAACCCGATGGCGCTCAACACAGATACGGTACCGGTTCAGAGGAAGCGCGCAAGGCGTTGGCCAATAGCGACCGCAACCTTGGGCTCACGCTGGCGAGGTTGCAGGAACTCGGCCTCGGCGACAAGACCGATGTAATAGTGCTCTCGGATCACGGTTTTAGCCTGCACAACTTCAGGGCTGACGCCACTCAAGCGTTGATCGACGCGGGGCTCAAGTCTTCTCCGGATTCGGACGACGTCGTGTTGGCTTCCAATGGACAGTCTGTTCTGGTGCACGTCAAACGTCGAGACGCTCAACGGATCAGAAGGATCGTGCGCTTTTTGCAGACGCAGGACTGGGTCGATGTGATCTTTACCGACAAACTAAGACCGACACCGTCGGCCCGACGGTTTATCGGCGGGCCCAAACCTGTCGATGAGCTGGGATGGGTTTCCGGAACCTTCTCGCTCCAGTTGATAAAGCAGGTGAACTTTCATCGTGGTCCCGATATTCTGTTCACCTTGCCATGGAGCTCGGCGACAAATTCGTTTGGCGTACCGGGTAAGCACTACGTCAACGGAAGCGGCAACGCGGGGGCGCTCACCGGAGCCGCCAGCGGACACGGGGGCTTGAGCCCGTGGCTCGTGCGGAACACCTTGATGCTCTGGGGCCCGGACTTTAAACGTGGGGTTACGATTCGAATGGCCGCCGGGAACGTGGATATCGCACCCACGGTTCTTGTTTTGAAAGCCCAGGCCGCCGGAGAGTCGCTGGGCGGCCGGGTGCTCAGGGAAGCTTTTCGCGACGGACCCGACGAAGAGCAAATCTCATCCGAAACGAAAATCCTTAGAACTACAACCGCCGGCCGATACCGCGCCGCGGTGCAGGTTACCGATGTCAGCGTGTTTAATTACATTTCAAGACAACCGTATCGTTACATCGACAAGGGCTGGCGGATAAGGTGACCGTTCTGAGGAGAACACGCATGCCACTCAAGAAGAAGAGCGCTGCTGCCAAATCGTCAAAGAAAAGAGCTCGGTCTGCGAAACCGACCGTAAAAAAACGCGGGTCAAAAACTGTTAAGGCCAAGCCGGGAAGAAAGACAGCGCAGCAGTTAAAAGAAACTCAACAGTTGCTCGAGAATCAAGTCCAGGAGGTGCTCGCAGCGTTGAAGCAACTTGCCGACAAACGCGTCCTCGAGGATATGCCAAAGCGGTACGGCATCTACACCAGCAAGGCATTTGGCGTCTCGATGTCAAACATCCAGAAGGTCGCACGGCCGCTCGGCCGCAATCACGAACTCGCCGCGGCGCTTTGGGAAACCGGTTGGTATGAAGCGCGGATGCTCACTTCGTTTGTCGACGAACCGGCGCTGGTTACTTCGGCGCAGATGGATCGCTGGGTCCGCGACTTCGACAACTGGGGCATCTGCGACACGCTATGTTTCAACCTGTTCGACCGCACACCACACGCTTGGCGCAAAGTCGCTCAGTGGTGCAAACAGGACGAGGAGTTTATAAAGCGAACCGGTTTTGCGTTGTTATGGTCGCTCACCGTGCATGACAAGGAATCCGGAGACCAACCGTTTCTCCAGTCACTGGTGTTGATATTACGCGGAGCTTACGATGAAAGGCATTTCGTCAAGAAGGCAGTGAACATGGCGCTGAGAGCTGTTGGAAAACGCAATTGGGCCCTAAACGCAGCCGCGGTGACGGTAGCGCGACGGTTGTCTGAGTCCCCAAACGTCTCGGCGCGCTGGGTCGGAAAAGATGCGTTAAGGGAGCTCACCAGCCCCTCTGTTATTCGACGCCTTGGGTCTCACGTAACGGGTAAAGCTCGCGAGAGTCGCAAAGACTAGCAATCTATCTCGGAGATCTGGAATGCCGGAAATAGGTTCGGCTACAGCCATAATACTGATACTTGCAGCGGTCGCCTTGATCTTCCTGGTTCGGCGCAAGCTGACCGCTCAAAAGGCGCCGTCGTCTGACATTGGTGACGCGCAAAGATTTGCAAAGTTGTTGGTGGCGGAGATCAAACTTTACAATGAGGAAAAATTAGAATCAGCTCAGCGCGCCGGTACTATTTATCAGGAGCTAAAGACCGAGATCGATCAAGCGCGAGAGATGTACGAGAATCGAATCTTTCTGCACGAGGGCTTCGGACGGGATTTCTTTTATGAGGAATTAGTGAACAGCCTGGCTAGTGGGGATTCCTTAAAACTGGGGCCCGGGTACGAAAGGAATGGAACGGTGCACTGAGAAGCTCTGGACCTCGGTAATGTATGTTCTCAAGATTTGTCGACGCTCGCTTCCGGCACCGCAGCGAGACTCGGTCTTGCATACTGATCCAGCCCGAATCCAAGAGACAGGGTCGCGAGGATAATCGCCGACGAGAAAAAGTAAGGCGATGATACGCCGATAGAATCAAACGCCCAGCCAAAGAACAGCGGAGCTATGATACGGGCAACGCCGCCATATGTTTGTTGCATACCCATATACAGCCCGCGTTCTCCGGGAGCGATCACTCGTGACAGAAGCGCGGTTACACACGGAAATGTAAACGCAGTGCCCAACGGAATCAGAGCCACAGCGAACGCCAGCATCGCCAGGTTTCTGGACAGAGGCATTCCGAGAACGCCCGCAGCCAACAGCACGAGCCCTAGACGCGAGAGATTCGCTTCGCCCAGCCAGTCGACCGCTCGCCCTAACAAAAGGACTCGAGCGAACACAGCGATCGCCCCGGTGTACATGAAAAAATAACCAATCGTTTGTTCAGTTACTTGAAAACGCGCATTCAGGAAAAGCGCGAGGACCGAAAAACTCCCTTGAAACGCGCCAATGGAGATCGCGTAGATCAGGATCAGCCGGGATGAGGGCTCGCTCGAGCGCGAAATCACCCGCCAGATCGCCTGACGTGAGGTCGGCCGCACGTACCCATCCTGTGGCGGCTCGATCGGATGACGAGACTCAGTCAAATAGCGCGCGGCGAATAACATGTTCAGACCGCAGAGTGCGGCCGCCACGATTCCCGGCATCGCCCGACCGAGTACCAACGTTCCCGATCCCGGCATCAGATCGCGATTTCCCAATGCAATAGCGAAGGAACCGACCACCGGACCAAGAGCGACGCCGAGATTGGTTGTCGCCGAAAGCCACCCCAGCGCTCGCGCGCGATCCTTTGGGTCAGTCGAGTCGGCGACGTATGCCTGGATCACTCCAACCGTGCCGCCACCCGCGCCCTGAACCATGCGCGACAGAAGCAGCAGGAGCAGCGAATGAGCGAAACCAAAGATCAAATACGCTAAGCCGGCGGCGCCCAGCGCGATAAGCAGCACCGGCCTCCGCCCGACACGATCAGAGAACCGGCCCCACATCGGCGCGCTTATCAGTTGTGCCACTGTGAACGAAGCTACTATAAATCCGGAGATGCTACCGATTCCAAAATGCAACCCGAGCAAGTCGATACCTGACCCGCCGAGCTCCTTCACATAAAACGGCAGGAGCGGGATGATCATCAGCAACCCAACCATATCCATGAACGCGGTGGCCATCAGCGTGAACAGCTTGGCGGGAATCTTCCGGACTTCCCTCCAGAGCACGTAGAGGAGCGCAATCGCGATCACCGCGAGCAGCACTCGCACGACCGGCGATTGGAAGGATTGGGCAATGTTTTGTTGGATTAACATTTTCCCGAGACGACGCAGAAGCTTGCACCGGCCGGGGTGCTGAGATCAAGCAGGTTGGTTCATCTCTGAGGCTTTGGCATTTCGACTCCTAACTTGGAGTGCGCCGCCCTTTTCCGCTGTCGAGGACTCTCGCATGCGTGGCGGCGCTTTTGTAGTGTGGTACGAGGGCTTTAAATAACCCTTGAGCGGGTCACCGGCAAGAAGAAATGAGGCCCAAGCAAAATGAGGTGTAAAGGTCCTAACACCAGACTACCAAAGCGCCGCCGCGCAGGCGAGAGTCCTCGACAGCGAAAGAGGGCGGCGCACTCCAAATGAGGTGTCGAATTCCAATCGTTACGGAAACATCAATCCACCGTTCGGTCTCACTCGGAAGTAGCATAAACTTTAGTCTGTGTCCGTTGGAATCGCAGACACAACTAAAGTCCATGCTACCTACGCCTAACCGCCGGCTATGGCACCCAGAATCAGCAGCGGTTCTTTGCCGCTCGCCACTGCCTCGGGCAGCGGCGCATCCAATGATTCATGGGATAAGTCCTCCTCGCAAGCGAAGAATCTAAGAAAGGCTCGCCGCTTTCCGGTGACATGATCTCGGATTGTTCCCCGCAGCATCGGATAACGCTTTTCGAGAGCGTCGAGGACCGAACGTATCGTTACCTGACCCTGAACGTCGAGCTGCACCTCGTCATTGATCTTCGCCAGGTTTCGCAGGTGGTACGGCAACACTACTCGAATCATGGAAGCACCTGCACCTCCACCGACAAGACCGCCGGAAGATCGCGGACGATCGGAGCCCAGCTGTCTCCGGCGTTGGCCGATGCATACACCTGCCCGCCGGTCGTACCGAAATACACGCCGCACGAATCCAGCGAGTCAACGGCCATCGCGTCGCGGAGCACGTTCACATAGCAATCGCTTTGCGGCAGACCATTGGTGAGCGCTTCCCACTCATTTCCGCCGGTGCGGCTGCGATAGACCCGGAGTTTTCCGTCCGGCGGAAAATGCTCGGAGTCGCTCTTGATCGGAACCACGTAGATCGTTTCAGGTTCGTGCGCGTGTACGTCGATCACGAACCCAAAGTCGGTTGGCAGGTTGCCGCTTATCTCCCGCCATAAGTCTCCGGCATTGTCGGTCCGCAAGACGTCCCAGTGTTTCTGCATGAACAATACGTTCGGACGCGAGGGGTGCATTGCGATACGGTGAACGCAGTGGCCG
>DASRIZ010000484.1:0-2937 GCA_035649735.1 Blastocatellia bacterium
GGCGGCCTTCGCATGCGCTATCATCGTTGCGTCGGGCTCCAGCAGGATATCGATGGCAGCGACCGGATTCGCCTCTCCTTCCCTCACCGGCTCTACATTTCCGGGCAATGAGGCCAGCAGCACGACGGTCAGGGCGGCCAGAACCCTCAAGTATTGGGGCATGTTATCCTCCAATGGGTTTGCGGCGGATGGAATTCTCTGCCCAAAAACAAAGACTAATTCAAAACGGTTTGCAGCCCGCTGCGCCTTTCGCCATCTTACCGAGATTGCCTGAAATACAGCGTTGAGTTGGACGGGCCGCGGGACCAGCGCGTGCGCAACACGCACAATTTCCGCGTTGGTTCACTCTATGACATCCGTGCGGCGCTCAGGGACGGTGCCGAAACAGAGTAGTCTGACGGGAATGACTGGGACTCAGGGGGTTTCTTCTCAGGATTGGTCAGTTCAAGATGGCTACTCAGCGGCTTGCAACTCGCCAGCATCGCTGGCCAGTAGGTGTTGCTTTTCTCGGCAGCTATAAAAGTTACCCACGACAAGAGCATCCATCTGGGTTCGCAGGTAGCAAGAGACGGCCTCATCTGGCGTTTGGACGATTGGCTCGCGACGGTTAAAGCTTGTGTTGAGAATGACCGGCACACCGGTAAGATTTGCGAACCGTTTAATCAGAGCATAGAGGGAGGGGTTCGTCCTGCGGCTTACCGTCTGGATACGCGCAGTTCCGTCGGAATGCACTGCCGCGGGTATTACGTCAGTTTTGCCAGCGCGGACTCTTGGCGCCATCGTCATAAAGGGGTCAGCCTGACTGATTTCAAAAAACTCCGACACGCGCTCTTCCAATATGGCCGGCGCAAACGGACGGAACCAAGCGCGCAGCTTCACACGCGAGTTGAGCCTATCCTTCATGCCCACATCACGCGCATCCGCCAGGATGGAGCGATTTCCCAACGCGCGAGGACCAACTTCAGAACGCCCTTGAAACCAGCCGATGATCCTTCCCGCGGCTAGGTCCTTGGCAACTTGATGAGTGAGTTCTTGCTTGGTCAACCGCTGATATGTCAGGCCAGATCGCCTGAGCGCCTCCGCGATTTCGAATTCGTTGTAGCCAATTCCGTGGAAGGCATGTGTTAGCTGATAGGTGCGTTGTCTTCCAAGCGTTTGATGATAGTGCCACAAGGCACTTCCGAAGGGTGCACCGGAGTCGGACGCGCAAGGAGGGACCCAGATGGAGTCATAATCTGTATCGCGAAGGAGGCGGGCATTGGAGACGCAGTTAAGCGCTACACCGCCGGTTAGACATAGATTGCGACTCTCGTGACGTTTCGAAAGCGCTCGAACTACGTGAAGCGCTGTCTCTTCAATTGTGGACTGCAGCGCGAAAGCAAGATCACAATGACGCTGTGTGATTGGGTCGTCTTTCTCGCGTCGTGGACCAAATGCCTCGATGAAACGGTTCTTGAAAGGCTTATTGAGACCGTGAGTATCGTAGCTGATGAAGTCTCGACTAATGGAGAAATCTCCGTCTGCCTTAAAGTGAACGAGCTCACGGAATTTTTTCGTGTAGGTTTGGTCGCCGGTGGCCGCGAGCGCCATTACGGTCCCTTCTTCGAAAAGCCTGAACCCCAAATGCTGGATTACAGCGGTGTACAGCATGCCGAGCGAATCGAAGATCTGAGTTTGCGAGACGCGCTCAAGGCGATTTCCGTTGCCGACATAGACTGATTGGGCCGTTTCGTCGCCGTAACCATCCATCACAAGTACCGTGGCCTCCTCGAAGGGAGAGACGAAGAACGAGGCGGCGTGCGCATCGTGGTGTCGTACTTGGACTATCTTTGGCAGCTTGCTTTTCACGCCGAAGTGCCACAGCAACCCCCAGCGCAAACCCATCGGCATTGTGACGATGAGAGTCGATTGAGTGGGACGGGCGCTAGGAGGAAGTAGGTTAAGGCTCGTTGGAAAGCCGTCGCGAACCGCACCAAACATCATTCGCCAAAGCGACTTCATATGCCATGGCGTGGTGATAACGTCGATATCAGCGAGGCTTAAGCCCCGGTCATCGAATGCCGCTTTCAACGAGCCAAATGGGAACTTCCGAGTGTGCTTCTCGCGGTTGAAGCGTTCCTCCTCCAAGATCAAGGTTGGGACGCCGCGTTCGAGCAGTGCCAGCCCTGAGTCATGTGTCCTAGAGACGATGCCAAGAATGCGCATGACGCTGCGGTATTGGTAGATGCCTATTACGTCTCCGCCACGTCACAAATGACGAGAAGCTGATGGACAGCCGGCTCCCTGAGGGCTGCTAGCCTCTTGCTTTCAGTCGCAAATCCAAACCCAGCGCCCCCACCGGGGATCCCACCACCAACAGGAACTGCCGCCCCACCACCAGGGACCACCGGCGATAAAGAAGCGATTGTGGACGAAGTGATGGCCATTCACGAAGTGCCGATTATTGAAATGACCATGATCGAACTCCCGACCGGCAAATCTGGGTCCACCATGGAAGCTGCGACCGGCAAAACCACCCATATGGCCACCCATGCCACCAATATGACCCCCGTCCATACCACGGGCGCTGAATCCGCCCATATGACCGCCAAACCCGCCACCTCCCATATGGCCACCGCCACCGGCGAATCCGCCACCGCCCCCGCCGCCGCCCCCGCGGACTAGCGTGACAGGGCCATCATGATTGGTGCTAACAACGTTCTTGAGATCAGGCGCTCTTGTTACCGCTTGAGCTGACCCCAACATCAAACAGGGTAGAAGCAGGCTGCCCGCGAGGGCGGTCACTGCAGCAAGCGTCGTTCGCATGACGTGTTTCCTTTCTAGCCCGGTCGAACGGGACTTCCTTGGGCTCCTCAAGGAAAAAGGCGTGGGGAGGTCTAACTCCCCTAGATTGACCGGATGGACTGATACGGAACAAGGAAACATGTGTCGGAAAGT
>DASRIZ010000485.1:0-5574 GCA_035649735.1 Blastocatellia bacterium
GTCGCATTGATGAGAGACGAGGCCGCGAAGATCGGAACGCTTCGTCAAAGCACGCGCGCCGTCTCCCAAAAACAACTTCGCGCGGAGATCGAGACTTGCGGTGCAATTCTGTCGGATGAACCACCGAGTTCGTTGTCCACGTTGCTCACTCTGTTCCAGAACCTTTCTAAGCGCGTCTCAGAGATCGAAGATATCGTAAACGCGCTCTCGCACGAACACGGAGGCGAACAATTCGAGCAATTGATCTCGTGGACGCGCTCGCTGATGCATCAACTGAAAGAGCATCGCCGAGACCTTGCGATTCTCACGCCCTGGACATTTGCTTTTTCGCCGGACATTGATCCGGCGGTGGTGAGTTGTTCCGAAGACGTGGCGACCGATCTGACGAAGATCCTGGAATCACTCAATCGCGTGCCGACTCTCGATGAACTTCCTGACATCTGCGACAAGGCTCGCGAGCGCTTCTCAGAGCTTCGGGCAAAGATCGAAGAGTCAACCAGCGTTAAACGGACGAAGGCGCTCAGAGGATTCGACATCCTTATCAGCCATGTCGATCAATCCTCGCAGACAGCGACCGAACTTGCCTCGCGGTTTGCGGTGTGCGCGCATCGTTGCGATGAACTGATCGGCGCGATGGACTTTCGCTTTTTATACGACGACGAAAGGAAGGTGTTTTCAATTGGCTACAACGTGAGCGATGGCCGCCGCGACAACTCTTATTATGACCTGCTCGCTTCGGAGGCCCGGTTGGCTAGCTTTATGGCTATCGCGACCGGAAGCGTCAACCAGGAACACTGGTTTCATTTGGGTCGAGGGCTCACACAAGTCGATGGAAGCCGAGCATTGATCTCCTGGACTGCGACAATATTCGAATACTTGATGCCGCTCCTGGTGATGCGCAGTTACCCTGACACGCTCCTCGATCAGACTCACCGGGCGGTGGTCGCGCGTCAGATTGAATACGGCGGCGAGCACGACGTCCCGTGGGGAGTTTCCGAGTCGGCTTACAACGCTCGCGATCTCCAGCTCAATTATCAGTATGGGCCATTTGGGATTCCTGGTTTGGGGCTCAAGCGCGGGTTGAGCGACGACCTGGTTGTGTCGCCGTATTCGACTGCGCTTGCGGCAATGGTGGATCCACGAGCGGCGCTCGACAATGTGCGGCGGTTGATTCGCGAGGGCGCCCTCACTGGCTACGGCTTTTACGAATCGATTGACTACACCAAAGACCGGCTCCAACCGAATCAGAGAAGCGTAATCATAAAAGCGTTCATGAGCCACCATCAGGGCATGATCCTGGTTTCGCTCGACAATCTGCTCAACGACAAAATAATGCAACGGCGATTTCACTCAGAGCCGCTGGTGCAAGCTACCGAGTTGCTGTTGCAGGAGCGCATACCGCGAGGTGTGCCGTTGCTTCGTCCGCGCGCTGAGGAAGTCAGGGCTAACGGGCTTCGACGAACCATCTCGACGCCCGACCCTCGGCGATACGATACCGCGGACCTGCCGACTCCTCGTACCCAGTTGCTCTCGAATGGGGTTTATTCGGTAATTATTACCACGGCTGGTTCGGGGTATTCGGTTTGCAAAGGTCTGGCGGTCAGCCGGTGGCGGGAAGACGTTACACGCGATAACTGGGGAAGCTTCTGCTATCTGCGTGATCTGCGCAGCGGAGCCGTTTGGTCAGCCGGATATCAGCCGATTCCCGGCAAGCCCCAGTCCTACGAAGTTGCGCTTGCCGAAGACAAAGCAGAGTTTCGCCGGAGCGACGCCGGAATCGTGACCCGAACCGAGGTCATTGTTTCGCCCGAAGACAACACTGAGTTGCGAAGCATTCGTGTCACCAATAACACAAACCGCATCCGCGACGTCGAATTGACGAGCTATACCGAGCTGGTGCTGGCTCCTGGCGCCACTGATGCTGCCCATCCGGCCTTCAGCAATCTCTTTGTCGAAACCGAATTCGTCCCAAGCGAAAACGGTCTGCTTGCAACTCGACGCAGGCGCTCACCAAACGACGAAGAAATCTGGGCGATGCATGTAGTCATTACCGATGGCGAGATCGTCGGGGCGCTGCAATACGAAACCGATCGCGCTCGTTTTATAGGCCGCGGTCACTCGCCCTCCAACCCGGTCGCGGTAATCGAGGGAAGGCCTTTGTCAAATACGGTCGGCGCCGTGCTCGATCCGATATTCTCGCTCAGACAGCGCGTACGCGTCGCGCCCGGGAAAACCGTTCGCGTCACATTCGCGACGGCCGTTGCGCACTCGCGAGACGAAGCGCTCAGGCTTGCAGACAAATACCACAATCCATATGCGTTCGCGCGCGAATCGGGGTTAGCGTGGACCAAGGCCCAGGTCGAGATGCGTCATTTGCAGATGGACGCCGATGAGGCCCACCAGTTCCAAAGACTCGCCGGACGATTGCTGTTTTCAGATCCCTCGCTGCGCCCGCGTTCGCACGTTCTGGAGCTCAACACCGGAAATCAATCCGGACTCTGGCCTTATGGTATCAGTGGCGACTTGCCGATCGCGCTCGTGCGGATCAGAGAAGAAGAGGATCTTAGTTTTGTGAGACGGCTGCTGCGTGGCCACGAGTATTTGCGACTAAAAGGACTCGTTTTTGACCTAGTCGTATTGAACGATCACCCGCCGAGCTACGCCCAATCGTTGCAGGATGAATTGCAACGGATTGTCCGCATGAGCGGTTCGCAAGCGTTCATAGACAAGCCTGGTGGTGTCTTTCTTCGTCGCTCGGATCTGATACCTGAGCCGGATCGGATTCTCCTGCACGCCGTCGCCCGAGTGGTGATCGTCGCAGATCGAGGACCGCTCGAAGAACAACTAGTGCGACGGCCGATCGAAGATGATCTTCCGCCAAAGTTTATCGCTCGCGCACCCTCGCGCAAGTACCCGCACGCGCCTGTTAGAGACCCCGGCCTCAGCTTTTACAACGGACTCGGCGGATTTACGCAGGGAGGCCGCGAGTACGGAACTATTCTGGCTGAAGGCCAGTGGACTCCTGCGCCGTGGCTCAACGTGATCGCAAACTCGAAGGACTTCGGGTTTCAGATTTCGGAAACAGGAGCAGGCTACACGTGGTCGGTCAACAGCCGCGAGAATCGCCTGACACCGTGGTCAAATGATCCGGTGAGTGATCCCGCCGGGGAAGCAATTTACCTGAGGGATGAAGATACGGGCGAAGTATGGTCGCCGACGCCGCTGCCGATCCGTGAGGCGGAACCCTATCTGATCAAACACGGACAGGGATACTCCATTTTCGAGCATTCAAGTCACGGAGTCTTTCAGGAACTTCTGACATTTGTACCGGTGGATGCGCCGGTGAAAATCTCACTTCTGCGTCTGCAAAATGAAACAGAACGAAGACGAAAAATATCCGTTACAAGCTACGCCGAATGGGCGCTTGGTCCTGATCGCGGCCGCATGGCGCCGTTGATCATCACCGAACTGGATAACGACACGGGAGCGATCTTCGCACGCAACCCTTATAACAACGAGTTTGCGCATCGAGTGGCTTTTGCCGATTTGAGCGAGTCCGAGCGCACCATCACTTGCGATCGCAAAGAATTCATAGGGCGCAACCGATCCCACGCCAATCCGGCCGCGCTCGGTCGAGTAAAACTGTCTGGCCGAATAGGCGCGGGTCTCGATCCTTGTGTGGCAATGCAAGCGGCGGTCGAGATTCCTCCGGGCGAAACGCGCGAGATCGTGATGATTCTCGGCCAGGCAGAGAACGTTGAAGAAGCCCGCGCTCTCGCCGCGAAATACAAGAATGTTGATCAAGCGACGAAAGCTATTCAGCGGGTGGTCGCCAGTTGGGATGAGGTGCTGGAGACTGTACAGGTCAAAACACCGGACCCGGCGCTGGACATCCTGGTGAATCGGTGGCTGCTCTACCAGGCGTTGTCCTGCCGCGTGTGGGCGAGATCGGCGTTCTATCAGTCGGGCGGCGCTTATGGATTTCGCGACCAGTTGCAGGATGTGTGTGCGCTTGTGTACGCAGCTCCGCACATAGCCCGCGAGCAGATACTTCGCGCGGGCGCGCGCCAGTTCAAAGAAGGTGATGTCCAACACTGGTGGCATCCGCCGTCGGGCCGCGGGGTGAGAACACGTTGCTCGGATGACCTGCTCTGGCTTCCGTTGGTCACAAGCTTCTATGTGAAGGTTACCGGTGACGAATCGGTTCTGGACGAGGTGCTGCCATTTCTTGAGGCTCCGCTTCTCAAGGACGAAGAGGACGAATCCTACTTACAACCGTCGGTGTCGTCTGAATCGGCAACCGTCTATGAGCATTGCACCCGTGCGCTTGATCGAAGCCTCGTGGCTGGAGCGCACGGTTTACCGCTGATGGGTTCAGGCGATTGGAATGATGGAATGAACCGGGTCGGGCGCGAAGGAAAGGGAGAGAGCGTCTGGCTCGGTTGGTTTCTATATTTCGTGCTCTCAGAATTCGTTCCGTTCTGCGACTCACGCAAGGAAAAACGAAGAGGGAACAAGTATCGTTCGCGCCTTGAGAAACTAAAACAAGCGCTTGAAGAGGCCGGATGGGACGGTGACTGGTACCGGCGCGCTTACTTTGACAACGGGACTCCCCTTGGCTCAGCCCAGAACGAAGAGTGCCGAATCGATTCGATAGCGCAGTCGTGGGCGGTGATCTCCGGCGCCGCCGATCCGTATCGCGCTGCGCGTGCGATGACCGCGGTTGAGGAGTATTTGATCCGGCGCGGTGATGCGTTAGCGATTTTGTTTACACCGCCTTTCGACAAAACCGCGCTCGATCCCGGGTACATAAAGGGGTATGTCCCGGGAGTGCGAGAGAACGGCGGACAGTACACGCACGCGGCGCTCTGGACTTTGATCGCATACGCTATGTTGGGCGACGGCGACCGCGCGGGGGAATTGTTCACCTTGTTGAATCCTATTAATCACGCTTCAACGCGCGCAGGATTGCATAAGTACCGAGTCGAGCCCTATGTTGCCGCGGCCGATGTATACGCGGGTTGGCCTCACACCGGACGAGGCGGATGGACGTGGTACACCGGGTCTGCGAGCTGGATGTACCGGGCGGGGCTTGAATCAATACTAGGGTTCAACCTTCGAGGCGATCGGCTGCGAATAGAGCCCTGCATTCCGCGGTTTTGGCGAGAATATGAGATCACTTACAAACGCGGTTCGGCGACTTATGACATTGTCGTCGAGAATCCGCACGGCCTCAATCGTGGCGTATCCCGAATCGAAGTGGATGGAGTTCAAACCGATTCTGGGGAAATAGCGCTCGCGGATGATGGGAAGCACCACAGTGTCAGGATCACATTGGAGCTACCAGTCGGCGATTAGACGGTCGCGGATCAGAAGGCAGAAGGCAGTAAGCAGAAGGCAGAAGGCAGAAGGCAGTAGGCAGAAAGCAGAAGGCAGTAGGCAGAAGGCCTACTACCTTTTGCCTTCCGCCTTCTGCTTTCTGCCTTCTGCTTTCTGCCTTCTGCTTTCTGCCTTCTGCTTTCTGCCTTCTGCTTTCTGCCTTCTGCTTTCTGCCTTCTGCTTTCTGCCTTCTGC
>DASRIZ010000486.1:0-19681 GCA_035649735.1 Blastocatellia bacterium
CTTCGGCCGCCAGCGCTCCAATCAGAGTCAGGTTCGCGGGCTTTGATGACTTGCCTGTTGCAAGCGCAAAGATCGTATCCCCGTCATAAGCGGTGTGGACCGGGTTGATGGTACGAGCTAACCCGTCGTGGGCCATCTGCGCGACCTTTGACGCCTGCGCCTTGGTTAGCACCACATCAGTCGCAACAACGCCGATCGTAGTCGCTGCTCCCGCGAGTGCCGGTGGAAGCGGTTCGCCACGCATTATCGCAGCCATCGAGTTCAGCAGCGACTTGCCGTCTTTTGTCCGCGCGCCGGCAATCGGCTTTCCGGTTGACGGGTCGAATACATCGCCGATGGCATTCACAGCCACTATCGCGCCGACAGTCAATCCGTCGAGTTTGATCGCCGCAGTTCCGAGCCCGCCCTTCATCGCGCGAGTCATACCAAATAGTTTCCCGACTGTAGCGCCCGCGCCTGCACCGACGTTGCCTTCGGCTGGCGCAGTCGTCGCCGCAGCTTTGCACGCTTTGTATCCGGCTTCGGCATCAGGCCGGATCTTTGCGTCTCCGATCCCGAGATCAAACAGAATCGCGGCGGGTACAATCGGCACCCGAGCTACTCGCATATCGAAGCCGATGCTTCGCTCTTCAAGGTAGCGCATTGCACCGGTCGCTGCATCGAGCCCGAAAGCGCTCCCGCCGGCGAGCATGATCGCGTGAACGGTTTGAACGGAGTTGATTGGATTGAGCAGATCAGTATCGCGAGTCCCAGGCGCGGCGCCTCTAACATCGACCCCAGCGACCGCGCCGTCTTCGGTGAGAATCACAGTACAACCCGTCGGCCTGCGAGTGTCAGTGAAGTGCCCGACCTTGATACCGGCGACATCGGTGATCGCGTGACCGTCGCGTGGGGTAACAGAGCTTCCCGCAGATTTGCGATGCGCTATGTCCTCAGCCGCTCCGTGGATGCTTTCACCAAAAACACTCACGCCCGTCGCCGCAAGTGCGCCGCCTAGAACCTCTCGCCGTGTTGGTCTTCTCACGTTCTGTCCTCCGCTATGTGAATCTAGGGAAGTGGAGACGGGCGGCCGAAGAGTAATGCGGGTACTTAACTTAGGATTGGACCAGCGAGCGTTGCTCTAACCAACGCTTAAAGGACTGCTGACTCTCACCGGATGGCTTGCCAAGCAGTAGATTCTCCACGCTGATATCCTCGTCAAGGTCAGGCCAGTGAATTCCTTCTCTTTCGCCGATGAAGCGCCAGTTATGTCGCTCCGTATCAGTTCCGTGCATTAGTCGCGGATACCATGCAAGTGGCACAGAGATTGTGCGTCCATCACTAAGATCCACCGACAGACAGTCCTCAGTAAGCCGAACATCCTGCGCCTTAGCATCAACCACTAAAGAACTCATTCCACCTCTCCAGCAAAACTACTCGGTTCTCTTCGACAAGCTTCTGAATACGATTGATTTCAGTTCTACTAAAGCCGCCGCTGTTTTGCAATCTTACCGGGTCGACCCAAAACTTAGCTACGTTCGAGTCGCGCTCAACATGGGTGTGTGAGGGCTCATCGCGATCGCCAGCGTAGAAGAAAAAGCGGTACGGACCTGATCTAAGCACAGTGGGCATAGCACGAAACTCAGACACCGATCAGCCGCATCGCGCCAATCGACATCGCCTTGCAAGCCGAGACCAGATGGTCAATCTCACAATACTCGTCCGGTTGATGCGCGAGCTTCAAAATACCCGGTCCGTAGGCGATGCATTGTTTGATGCCCGCGAGACGCGAAAAGTGCTTTTGATCGTAAGTCCCCGGGCTCGCGATCAGGGGTGCCTGGTGGCCTGTGGTCTCGGACACAACATCGCGCATCGTTCGTACAAGCTGCGCATCCGGTTCGGTCATCGTCGGGTGTACGATCATCAGGTCCTTCAGCTCGTACTGAAGCTCCTCGTCGTCGGCGCGCAGTTGCTCGATCAGCGAGATGAACTCCTGGCGCGCGTCCTCGAGTTTTTCCTCGATCAAGAATCGCCGATCAAACACCGCCCGGCACAAGTCGGCGACGCAGGGGGACTGCGGAGCGTCAGGATCCTGACCGCCGGTAATCGCGTTGACGTTGATCGTAGCGCTGCGAGCGCCCGCCGGCTCGACGGGCATTCGAGTCCGGCGCTCGGCGAGCTTTGGCTTCAGCTCTCGTTCAACTCGTTCGATGAGCCGAGCCATTCGATCGATCGCGCTCACGCCTAGAAACGGCATGCTGCCGTGAGCGATTCGCCCGTGCATCAGGACTTCAAACCAATACACTCCTCGATGCCCCAAACATATGCGATCGTAATCAAGCGGTTCGGTGATGATCACGTAGTCGACAAGATCGGGTCTGACGTAGCCGTGTTCCGCGAGGTAAGCGACGCCGGCGAACCCGCCGCTCTCTTCATCGACGGTCGCACTCTGTTCAACAGAGCCGGCGAGCTTAACCCCAGCGCGGCGAATTGCTTCAATCGCGAATACCGAGGCGGCAATGCCCGCCTTTTGATCAGTTACCCCGCGCCCGTAGATTCGCTTGTCCCGCACTTCAGCGGCAAAGGGATCGAGCGTCCAACCAGCGCCGGGCGGCACAACGTCGATGTGACCGTTGAAGTGAAGCGTCGGGTGAAACCGCGAGCCGTTCAAATGACCGATAACATTGAGCCGCGGGTGTTCGGGTGAGCATTCTGGGCGGCCGTCGGCTTCAATAAAGCTCACTTCATAACCGAACTCCTTCAGAGTGTTGCCGACAAAATGCGCGCAGTCTTTGTAGTTTTCGCCAGGCGGGTTGATTGTTGGAATACGGACGAGTTGGCGAAGCCACTCGATCATCTCATCGGTGAGTTGATCTACGCGGCCGAGGACTTGATGCTCAGGTGTCGTCATCTGTTTGAGTGTCACGGCCTTATTTGGAGTGCGCCGCGCTTTTCCGCTTTCGTTGATTTTTGCATGTGTGGCGGCGCTTTCGTTTTGCGGTGCTAAGGCCATTGAACGCAGTGGGAGGACGTGGTTCGAGAAGGGCAGAAAGCGTGCGTTCCGGGCGCCGCCCCTTCCGCACTCGGCGACTCTGGCCGCGGCCCTCGTAGCGTTTTCTGTGGCTTCCGAATCACACTACGAAAGCGCCGCCACACATGCCAAATCAACGAAAGCGGGAAAGGGCGGCGCACTCCAAATAAGGCCGTCCCCGTTCAAATAGTCTCACGCGGCAAGCCCCGACCGGATAGCTTTCTCGACCGCATCGCAAAACGTGTCGATGTCCGACAGAGTTGTGTAAACGTTCGGAGTGATTCTGATTCCCTTGAACTCCTCGTGAACTATCGGCGTGCAGATGATTCGGTAACGCTCCCAGAGATGAGCTCCAAGCTTGACGGGATCGATGCCGTCGACGTTGAAGTTTGCCAGCCCGCACGATTGTTGAGGGTCATAAGGAGTCAGGATTCGCACGGCTTTGATCGCTTCAAGCCGACGCGCCCATCGGTCTTTCAAGTAACGGAGCCGCGCAGCCTTCCGCTCGATTCCGATGCCTTCGTGAAACGTGAGCGCTTCGGAGATCGCATTGTGATTGGCGGCGGGATGGGTGCCGATCTCTTCGAACTTTCGAATATCCTCGTCTTGCTTTTTGTCCGCCGCCATCAACGGCCAAAGCTTGCCGATCTTCGACTTTCGAACATACAGAAAGCCGGTCCCGTGCGGTGCGAGCAGCCACTTGTGCAAGCTCGTTCCGTAGTAATCGCAATCAAGATCCGAGTGCTTGAACGGAAAATGCGCGAACGCGTGCGCGCCGTCGACGATCACCTCGATCCCACGTTCCCGACCGAGTTGGCAGATTCGTTTGATCGGGAAAATCTGGCCGGTGAGGTTGGTGATGTGACAGACGAGAATGGCCTTGGTTTTCGGAGTGATCGCTCGCTCGAACCGCTGATAGAGATCATCCATCGACGGAGGGGGAACGGGGAAGGAGATGAACTTCAGCTTGATCCCATCGCGACGCTCGCGCTGCCGCCACGAGGTGAGCATCCGTCCGTAGTCCTGAGTGGTGGTGAGCACCTCGTCGCCAGGCTTTAGATCGAGACCAAAGATGCATATCTCGAGAGCCTCGCTGGCATTTCGCGTTATGGCCATCTCTTCGGCGTCACAGCCAAACGCCGCGGCGAGTCTGCGACGCACGCCTTCAATTTGGGGTTCCAGCACTTGCCACATCGTGATCGTCGGCGCCGAGTTTGAGAACTCGAGATAGCGGCGCATCGCGTCCTGCACGACGCGAGGCGAAGGACTAACCCCGCCGTTGTTGAGATTGATAAGCGAGCGGTCGACGGTAAAGGCTTGTTGAATCTCGCGCCAGAAATCCTCGTCGGCGGCGATTTTGTCGGGAGAAGCCGGACCTGCGGACCGCGAAGCCGCGAGTATGCGCTCGATACCGCCTTCTCGGATTGAAGCGAGTCCAGCCAACGCGGTCGCGCTACCCGCGGATCTTAAGAAGCTTCGTCGTGTGAACATTTTGGATGCCCTCCGATCGGGGAACAATTGCCACTCTCATTCGGTTTGCTAATGAAGGCAACGAAAAATCAAAACTGAGCGAGGCGCGATTCTATCACACCAGCTGCGTGCAAGTCAGATATTCGAGCATAGACAAAGGCTGGCTGGCGCCTTCCTCATCGGAACAAATCAAGCTCAGCAACACGGATCAGCTCGGTTCCGGAGCCGTCACCTAATTCGTGCTGAAAGCCGCGAACGATCACAACCGGAACGCCCGCGCTCTTCTTCATCACAAGTTCCGCCGCCGATGCAAGCTCATCGGCTATCGCGATGACGGTTACCTTCAGCGAGTTTCCATACGCATCCTTCTGTCCGCGATAGTCGATCAACGGCCCAACGCCCGAGACGCCGAGCGCCACGTTGACCAGCCCTTCGCGCCAGGGCCGGCCGAACGTGTCACTCACGATCACCGCGACCCGAACACCGAAGACTTCTTCAAGTGTCGATCGAACAAGTCGAGCCGATGCGTCCGGATTCTTGGGCAGCAGCGTTACTGACCCGGCCGCGATGTTTGAAGTATCCACGCCGGCATTTGCGCACACAAAACCGTGTTCGGTTTCCGCGATCAATACTCCCCGTTCCATGCGAACGATTCGTTTCGACTCGCGCAGCACGACTTCGACGACTCGAGGGTCCTTGTCAAATGCGGCGGCCCACTCGCGGGCGCGAGGCGAGGGCGCTACTGAATCAAGCTTGACGATTCGTCCTTCGGCTTTGGAGATGATCTTTTGCGCGATCACGAACACATCGCTGTCTGCGGCTACGATCCCGGCATCGCGGAGAGCGCGGACGATCAGCCCCCCGACATCGTCGCCTTCTGCGACTTCGGGAATCCCCGCTACTCCGATTAGTTCAATCTTGTCGGTCACAATCTTTGCGTTCTTCGCGGTCCTTTGCGTCTCTGCGCGAACCAACTCTTCCAAGTGGGGAAAAGCTAATCAGAGTCTGAGACCTTCGAGCCGTTCTAAGATGTTGGTGTCACTCAAAGCCTCATATGCTTGTGTCCCAATCCCTTCCTTGAGCAAAAGCCCTATATCCTCTGGCTCATCGATGTCCAATGCTATACGCGCGTTGTGTGCAATCACACAATCAACTCCCACCCGCGCGGCCTCTTCCTGGTGCAGCGCAAGCGAATTCGGACCAAAGCGCGAGGGGAAAAGCGCAGGCGGCGTGCGGATGATCGCGTTTGTACCCGTACCTTCTCTTGAAGGAACAAGAAGAGCGCCAGGCGCCGCAAGTTCTATAGACAGAAGCGCATCGATGTCTTCGCCTCGAACAAGCGGCAGATCAGCGGGCAGCCTCATCACAGTTTCAAAGCCGCGCTCGCTCAACACGCTAGATGCCCAATCAACAGATGCGCTTTCGGAGATCTGAGACTCCTCTGTTAGTACTTCCCAGCCGAGAGCGCGTGCTTTCTCAACCGCCGGCGCGAAGCTGCTGACGAGTATGATCCGGTCCGGCTTGTTTGCAGTCGCGATTGCCCGGGAAACGTCCTCGAACATTGCCCATGCAAGCTGCCTGCGCTCTTCCTCTGTTAGCAGCCGGGCGAGTCTGGTCTTGGCGTTCGCCGGATCTTTTATTGGGATCAGGAGCGCCTTCATTTCAGTTTGGAGCGCCTGATTCGCTCACCCCGATATGCTCGGGCGTCAACAATTCAAGTACTCGCCGCGCCAGTTGCCGCTTGACGTCCATGGTGTTCATTACTGTGTTTGTGACAAACGCTCGCATACCTAACGCCCTGATGCCGCCTGCGCAGGCGGAATCCGATTCGTCAACGACGAATACGTCCAGAAGATCCGCATACATTTCAGCGACGGCGTGAGCGGAAACTTCGTAGCCTAGATCGCGCAGCATATCAGCCGCCGGACCTTTGAGCGCTTTGCCCCCGATGATCGGAGTGATTGCGACGACGGTCGCGCGAGTTTCGCGGAGTGATTCGCGCACCCCCGGCACGGCTAGAATCGGGCCAATGCTTATGAAAGGGTTACTAGGACAGATAATCACCGCGTCCGCCTCGAGTATCGCCGTCACTACTCCTTCTGCGGGCGCGGCCGACTCAATGTCCTCGAAGTGAAATCCCTGAACCCGCGGCTCGCACCTCCGCCGCACGAAGTACTCCTGGAAATGCATCTCGCCTTCGTCCGTTAGCACTCGCGTAGGAGTGTAACGGTCGGTCATCGGCAGAATCGTCGAGCGGACTCCCAGCGAGCGCCTGATATCGTCGGTCACCTCGGTGAGCGAATATCCGGAGCGAAGTTGATTTGTTCGGTAGATGTGAGTGGCCAGGTCGCGGTCGCCGAGGTTGAACCACGAGGCTTCCTGATAGCGCCCAAGCCATCGAAGGCATTCAAAGGAGTCACCTTTTAATCCCCATCCGGTCTGGTCGTTGATCACTCCAGCCAGCGTATAGGTGATCGTGTCAATGTCAGGACAGATTCGAAGACCAAACAGCTCGATGTCATCACCGGTGTTGGCGATGATGCTGATGTCTTCAGGCGGCACCACTTCGGCGAGCCCGAGTAGAAGCTTTGAAGCGCCAACACCACCGGCAAGTGCGGTAACTTTCATAACTGGGGTCAGGGTTCAGGGTTCAGAGTTCAGGGTTCAGAGTTCAGAGTTCAGAGTTCAGAGTTCAGGGGTTCAGGGTTCAGAGTTTCGGGTTCGGTTTAGGGTTTAGGGTTTGGGCACCCAGAACAACTCTGAACCCAGAACCCGGAACTCTGAACCCTGAACCCTGAACCCGGAACTCTGAATCCAGAACCCAGAACCCTGAACTCTGAACCTTCTTACAAGCCTACGATTCGATAGCGCGCCGTCTTTATTTTCTTTCGACGATTGATGCCGATCGCCAGCACGGTCATTCGCTCCAGTGTGCGCGCGCTGTAGAGCGTCCCAGCATCTACGGCCCGCAAGCCCTCAATAAACCCGATCGCCTCCATCACCGTTGCCTTTGCTTCTTTGGAGTCGCTTGCCACGAATGAATCGCAGTCAAGCCTCGCATCTAGTTCCGCGAGGAGGTGAGCCGGTTCAGTCTTGAACGCCGCGACGAGCGGTATGTTCTCGGGAAGGCGAGCTTTGAGATGTTCGCTAGCCGAGCCCTCCGGCAGCTCAACGTAACGAACTCGGCCCTGTTCAAATGATACCGGAACGGTTATGTCGATCAGGATTGAGCCCTCGCGAAAGTCATTCCGGTGAGCCTCCAGTGTCGACGCCGCGTGTGCGAAAGGCACTGTCAGAAGCGCGAGATCAGATTGGGCAATAACGTCGCGGTTCTCACCAAAACTTATCGGCACGGCGGTGTGTGCGGCGAGAGTTTGGTTGAGCTCATCGGCTACGGTCTTTGCTCGCTCGAGTGAGCGTGAGCCGATCGACACGCGAGCGCCGGCGATCGCCCATCGAAGCGCGAGTCCGCGGCCTTCTTCGCCGGTTCCGCCGATGAGCCCCAGCCTAAGTTCGCTGATATTCATAAGTAGTGTTCGGTGGGGGGTTATGGCTGGCTCTAGCCTCGTTCCGCCGCCTCGGCTAACAGTTCTCTTACGTCGTCAATTAGCCCGTCGAAATGGACGGGCTTATTCAAGGCGCGATTGGCTCCTAGTTTAATCGCCCGATCCATTTCGTCCCGTCCAAAAGCAGTTAGCACCAGGATCGGCAGAGTAGCAAACGCTGGTTGTTCTCGTAACTGTTTGACTACCTCGAAACCGTGAATTTCGGGAAGTCCGAGATCGGTAATTACCAGGTCCGGGTGCTCAATGCCAGCGAGGTATAAGCCCTCCCGGCCGTTGCTGGCGAGGATCACGGTGTACCCTTCGGTCGTCAGATGCAGGTGGATCAATTCGCGCGAGTCGAGGCTATCCTCGATAACAAGAATTTTTTTTGGCATGCAGAGCCGCTTACCCTTCCCTGAATAGCCCGTACGTCCAGTCTCTATTCTTACGCCGATTAAATCAGTTGTTCAAGTCAGCAACAGGGATGGGGAACTCCCGCTGATTTTGCAGAATCTAGGCGTCAACTCTTGACTCTGAGAAATGCACACAGGTATCATCAAACTGGTATTCCCAGGTGACCCGTGGCGCTGCATCAAGCAGCCTGAGACACAATTCGAATTGTTGAACGAGCCCCGTTAAACAGGAACAATCTATGAAGCATGTTTTGACCGCGCTCATCCTAGCCGTCCTCACCGCTGTGGCGCTGGCTTCCGAATCAACTTCAAACCCGAATCTGATGCCGCTCGATCAAGTTCGACCCGGAATGAAGGGACACGGTATGTCCGTCTTCCAGGGTTCGAAGGCGGAGCGCTTCGAGGTCGAAGTTCTGGGGACGCTTGAGGGTGTACCCAATCCGAAACAAAGTATTGTAATTGCGCGGCTTAGCGGACCGCTCGTCGATCGCACCGGCGTGTTCGCAGGAATGAGCGGGAGCCCGGTATATATTGATGGCAAGCTCGTCGGAGCGGTGGCCTATGCTTTCCCATTCGCGAAGGAAGCTATCGCCGGTATTACGCCTATCAAGTACATGATCGATATTTTCGAACAAGGTCAAAAAGAAGAGGCGCCGCGTTCGAGCCAGCACGTAAGTTTCACCACCTTGATTGGACAGAGCGCGAGCAGTGCGGTCGACCTGTTGCCGTCATTTCCCTCTGCGCAGATCGGAGCACGAGCAGCTACAGGGGACGCGCTCGCGCCGTATGTCGGGCAGACGATTATTCCAATCGCCACGCCGGTGACTTTTACAGGCATACCCCAAAATGTTGTCGATACTTTTGCGGGTGACTTGCGAAGAATCGGTATCCAGCCGATCGCGGGTGTGGGCGGAGGATCAAGTCTGGGGCCGATGGTGCCGGCGAATGAAAACACGCTCACGCCGGGTTCCTCGGTCAGCGTGCAGCTTGTTCGGGGCGATTTCACGATCGACGCGGCCGGGACGGTGACCTACAGAGACGGTGCCAGGATATACGCCTTCGGACATCCGTTTCTTAGCTCGGGGGCAACGAACTGGCCCATGGCCGAGTCTTCAATCGTCACTGTAGTGCCGAACCTCAACAACTCATTCAAGCTTTCGGCTGCCGGAAATCTGGTTGGTTCAATCAGCCAGGACCGTGCAACCGGGGTTTACGGACAACTGGGCGATAAGCCGCGAATGGTGCCTGTGCGGCTGAAGGTTCATACGAGCCGAAACAAAACCGAAACATATACTTTCGAAATCGTCTCCGATCCTTTTCTCACGCCGTTGCTAACCCGGATCACGATGTTCTCGGCGATCGCGGCGACCGAGCGACAGATTGGAAGCCAGACCCTAAAGATTAGCGGGAGCATCGGCATAAACGGGCAATCGGACATCAAGCTCGACAACAGCTTCAACTCGCCTAATGGCGCGGCAATGTTTGCGGTGAACGCCGTCGCCCAGCCTCTGGCGGTTTTGCTCAATAGCGGATTCAATGCGCTCGACCTCCGGGGGATCGACGTCGACGTGACTTCGATAGACAGCCGATCAAGCGGGAGTCTAAACAGATTGTGGATCGATAAGACCGAAGTGCGGCGCGGCGAGAGCATCGAGATGCAAGCGTTTGCTCGCAATGAGAACGGCAGCGAATTCGTAGAGCGCATACCGCTGGTGATTCCGGCCGACTCGCCGATCGGACCACTGGTGATAATAGTGGGCGACGGCGCTTCACTTAATCAAGCTGACCGATCACAGCCGTCGGCGGAATTCTCGCCAAGGGATCTCGGCCAACTTGTTCGCGCCATCAACAAACTCAAGAGAAACAACCGGCTCTATGTGAGAGTGATGCGAGCCGGGATAGGTGCAATAGTCAATAACGAAGAGATGCCCGTTCTTCCGCCGTCGATGCTGGCCACGCTCGGCTCGACTCGCACGTCCGGAGGCTATACCCCTCTCTCGGTGGCGACGCTCGCGGAACACGAGCTTCCACCTTCTCAGTTTATGATTAGCGGTCAGCAGACCATAATCATCAACGTAGTAAAGTAGAACGGCGTACGGAACGTTTGACTGATTCGTCCAATCGCCGGTAAGTTGAATTCAGCAGATTGAAAGGCCCGCGCTGCTTGCGGGCTTTTCATTTTTGAGCTGCGGCAATTGACGAAGCTTGATCTCAGCCTGCGGCGAGTCTCAGACGGGAAATCCAGTGGTAAGGATCGAAAGGATATTGGCGATGTACAAATCAGCTGCGCTAATCAAGACGGCGTTCACCTCGGTGACTCTTGCACTACTGTGCGGTTCCGCGATTGCGGTGGGTCCGGTGTTCTGGGAAATCTCAAAACAAGACGATGTGATAAAAGGAGACGCTCGCGGTGTCTCGATCGGCGAGAACGGAACCATCACGCTCGCTCCCGCCTACACGCTCGTCTACGACACCAAGGAAGCATATGTCTGGTCGAGCGCGAGCGACTCCGCCGGGAATATCTATCTGGGTACGGGGCACGAAGGCCGGATATTCAAGATAACCCCCAGCGGCGAAGGCCGATTGCTGTATGACGCCGGAGAGCTTGACGTTATGGCGCTGGCGACCGATTCGCAAGGCAATGTCTACGCCGGCACATCACCCGAAGGAAAGGTCTACAAGATTACCGCGGAGGGTAAGGAGTCGGTGTTTTACGATCCGCCAGATAAGTACATCTGGTCGCTTGCGTTCGATCCCGCGACCTCGACTCTTTACGCAGGTACCGGAGACAAAGGCGTCATCTACAAGATCGACGCGAGTGGCAAGGGGACAGTGCTTGCGGATACGAACGAAACCAATATCGTCACCCTTGCGATGGACAAAAGCGGCAACCTGTTGGCGGGGACAGACCCATCAGGCCTGCTGTTTCGAGTATCTCCGACCGGGAAGCTGTTCGCGATGTTCGATTCGCCGATGCAGGAGATTCATAGCCTGGCGGTTGCGGCCGACGGTTCAATCTATGCGCTCGGCATCAGCGCGCAGGGCGGCGCGGCGCAGCGATCCTCGTCGGTGGGTATTTCCAGCACCAGCTCTTTGTCGACGGAAGGGGTTGTGACAATTTCAACCGGAGACGAGCAGGACGAAACTCCGCAAGTCGAAACCTCTACCGGGACGGGACAGAGTCAGAGCCGCACCAAGACCGACGGAGCCAGAACCGTTCTGTTTCGAGTTCTACCCGATGGAGGGAGCGAGGTCTACTGGCGTTCAAACGACGCTGTTGGTTACGCGCTCAAATCGCTCACGGATGGACGGGTGCTGGTAGGCACCGGCCAAAAAGGTCGTATTCATCAGATCGCCGGCCGCTCGCAAACGCTGCTGATTCAATCACCCGAGGATCAAACATCGACGATTATCGCAGTGGGCGATAATCTTTACGCCACATCGAACAATCTCGGTAGGCTTTATCGCATCGGTCGCGATTCGGTTGCCGAGGGCACATACGTTTCGCCGGTGCGCGATACAAGGTTCGCCGGGAAGTGGGGCGTCATAACCTGGCGCGGTTCTGGCGGGGTCGAGCTTCAGACCCGCAGCGGCAACACTGAAACCCCGGACCCCACGTGGAGCGACTGGTCTACGGCTTACCGTAACTCGTCTGGTGATCAAGTCACCAGCCCGCAAGCTCGTTTTATTCAGTGGCGCGCCGTGCTGCGAAACGCGGCCGGCGCCGCAAGGTCGAGTTCGAACTCGCCCAGAGCCGGCGAGGGCGTTCAGCTCCAGTCAGTAGTTGTCGCGTATCTGCCGCGCAATCAAGCGCCCGATATTTCATCGCTCAGCGTGATGGCGCCCGGCGTCGCGTTTCAGGAAATGCCACTTGCTGTCGACCCGTCGATCGCATCGTCGGGACTGGACCCCCAGCTGTTCGGGGTTGTGATGAACGTGCCTCCACGCCGCTTTTTCCAGAAGGGCGCGCGAACGCTCTCATGGCAGGCCGGCGATCCGAACGACGACACGCTTGCCTACAATGTGTTTTATCGCACACTTGGTGAGAACGAATGGCACCTGCTTGCCGACAATATTTCGCAGAATTACTACACGATCGACGGCAACAGGCTTCCCGACGGAACCTATTTGTTTAGAATCGTAGCTACCGATGCGCCGGCAAATACTCGAGAACTAACGCTAACCGACGAACAAATAACCGACGCCATAGAAATAGACAACACGCCGCCGGCCATCAAGGTAACCGGTCCGTCGATCACCGGTCAGGCAGCGGAGGTAGTGTTCGATGCGACGGATCTGACCAGCAGAATCGTGCGCGGCGAATATAGCGTCGACGGAGGCACCTGGCAATTGATCTTTCCCGCCGATGGGATCGCCGACGCCGCACGAGAGAGCTTCAAGGTCAGGGTTGGCTTCGACAAACCCGGCGAGCATTTGATCGCGTTTCGTTGCGCGGATTCGAGCTCCAACGTCGGCACTGCGAAGGTCACTGCAACGGTTAGATAATATTGGTCCTATAGGTCCATTAGGTCCTATATTACTTTCAGAATCAGGCACTTCAAATAATACGTCTCCGGCATTGAGATCAACACCGGGTGATCGCGTGCCTGCATTCGCTTCTCGATTAATTGGACGCCGCGGCCGGCGTCCGCTGCCGCTCCTGCGATCACGTTCATAAAGGTCTCCTCGCTCATGTGATACGAACACGTTGACGTGATGAGAGTGCCGCCGGGCGTGAGCATTTTCATAGCACGCAGATTGATCTCTTTGTAGCCGCGCATCGCTCCCTCGATCGACGCTCGATTCTTTGCGAATGCCGGCGGATCCAGATTGATAACGTCAAAGCGTTCGCCTGCCTGCTCCATCTCCCGCAGCAAATCGAAGGCGTTTGCCTCAACAAGCGTGACGTTGGCGGCACCGTTCAACTCCGCGTTTCGCCTCGCTTGAGCGACCGCCGGAGCCGAAACATCAACGCCGATCACCTGCTCGGCTTCGCGGGCCATGTGGAGCGCGAATCCGCCCTGATAGGTAAAACAGTCGAGCGCTCGCCCTCGTGAATAAGCTCCCGCCGCCACCCGGTTCTCGCGTTGATCGAGAAACGAGCCGGTCTTTTGTCCTTCCACTAGATTGACGTTCAGTTTCACGCCGCTCTCTTCGATTACAAACTCACCGGGGTCCGAGCCATATACGACTCCGGTAGCGCGAGGTAAACCTTCGAGATCTCGCACACGGGCTTCGTTGCGCTCGACGATGGCGCGAGGGCTGTATCGCTCGGCAATCAACTCGATCCACATTTGCTTGAGGGCGTCCATCCCCTGCGAAAGGGTCTGAATGACGAAGCAGTCGTTGTAGCGATCGAGAATCAGCGAAGGCAGCAGATCGCTTTCGCCGTAGATCAGCCGGTAGGCGGTTGTGTCGCGGACGACGTGCTCGCGTAATCGCTCGGCAAATTGGAGACGCGAAAGCCAGAACCCGCGATTGATCTCAATGTCTTCGAACGTGAGCATTCGCAGCGCTATCTGCGAGCGTGAACTGTATAGCGCAGACCCCAGCATCCTTTTTTGCGGGTCGATGACTCGAACGACGTCTCCCGCCTGAGCGCTGCTGTGGTCTACGATGTCGCTGCGATATATCCACGAATGGCGCGCGTGTGCACGCTGGGCGCCTCGTTTTGTTATGGTGACCGTTGCCGTCATCGCAGTGTAATCTATGACAAGCGGTGACCAATGACAAACGCGGCGCGATCAGAGGGTGAGAAGATCGCCATATATCTCGGTCTTGGGTCGAACATAGGTGATCGAGAAGGAAATCTTCGTCGGGCGATCGAGCGAATCAAAGCTCTCGGGCTTGAGATCAGCAAACAATCATCTGTCTATGAAACACAACCGGTCGGCTACAGCGATCAGCCATGGTTTTTGAATCAAGTGATCGAGACGAGCATGTTTGCCGCTCTGACTTCGACGCAGGTGCCGGTTCTCGGTGATCCGCAAGCCATCGCAGCGGTGAAAGCGGAAGCGCTGCTATCCGAGCTGTTGAGAATCGAGCAAACGATGGGACGCGAGCGCAAGATCGCCGACGGCCCCCGAATAATCGACATTGATTTACTCTTGTTTGGTGAAAAGATTATCGCGCATTCGAAGGACAATGAGGGGTCGCGGTACATAGACCGAACCGAGGTTTTCGTGCCGCACCCGCGAATGCATTTGCGACGCTTCGTGCTTGAGCCGATGTGCGAGATCGCTCCCGATTTTGTGCACCCGGTACTGAAGAAAACCGGGCGAGAGTTGCTTGCTTCGCTTGAGGATAATTCGCGAGTTCGGATTTCGAAGCCCCGCTCAAGGCCACACCGATGAAACAACTTTCGCCACGGAGTCACTCGTCTCCGTGGCGACAAAATCGTCTCTTTCGTTACTCGAATACGATCTGGTACTGATAAACACTTGTTGGGCGAATAATCGTTAAGACTGCTTGTCTCGCGTCAGCTTCTTAATCAAATACAGCAGCCGACCCATGTTCGCCGGTTTCGAAATGTGCGCGTTATATCCCGCTGCGAGCGCAAGCTCACGATCTTCGTCTCGCGCGTACCCGGTGAGCGCAATCGCCGGAACGTGTTCGAGTCCCGGAGTCTTACGAAGCGCCCGCATCAGTTCGTATCCATCGACGCGAGGCATCCCAATGTCCGAGATAATCAGCTCCGGGCGCTGCTCCGTTGCTACTCTTGCCCCCTCGTTTGCTTCGGAGGCAGTCCAGACCTCGCACCCGAATGTGGTGAGCCATAGCCGCATCATGTTGAGGGTATCAAGCGAGTCTTCAATTACCAGCACCTTCAGACCGAGATCCTGCGTCTCGCCATCGTCTGCGGCAAATTCAATGGAGTCCTCTTCCTGATCTTCAGCCCGGATGCCGGTGAGCGGAAGGGTGACCGTAAAGGTGCTCCCGTGCCCTGGACCATCGCTTTTAGCGGTAACCCTTCCTCCATGAAGCTCGACCATTGCGCGGGTGATCGCCAGTCCCAAACCTAACCCACCGAACTGCCGGTTGATCCCCTCGCGCGCCTGAGTAAACCGTTCGAAAACAAACGGAAGGAATTCGGGTCCGATTCCGATGCCGGTATCGATCACCTCTATCACAACCGGCGGCGGGATGGCCGGGCCTTCTTCGTCGCGCTTTAGCACAACCGATATCCGGCCGCCCTCGGGAGTGAACTTCACCGAGTTACCAACCAGATTCGAGATGATTTGCTGCATGCGCGTCGAGTCTACTCTGCCAATAATCGGTTTATCGGGCAGAATCAAATCGACGGTTATTCCACGGGCGTCGGCTTGCGGAAGCATCTGAGCAACCGCCGTCTTGATCACTTCGGCGAGGTCAGTTGCCGCCAGCTCGAGCTCAACCTTGTTGCTTATTATGCGGGTTAAATCCAGCAGGTCTTTTATTAGTTCGGACAGCTGCTTTGCGTTGCGCTCGATTGTGTCGATCCCCTGGGCCAGAAGCGGATCCAGGCCGGCGAACGGTTTCAGGAGGTGGGTCCAACCTAGTATCGGCGTAAGCGGCGCGCGCAGCTCGTGCGATAACGTCGAAAAAAAATCGTCCTTGGCTTTGTTGGTTTCGCGCAATTGATCCAGCAGCCGCGCGTTTATGATGGCCGCTCCGGCTTGTGTTGCCAGAATAGCCATCGCGTCGGTTTCGGTCCTGCTGTAGCGGCGCGCCGAAAGCGATCCGGCGCCGATAACTCCGAACACCTCGCCTTCGTTTACCAGCGGCAAGGTCACGATCGACGCGATCCCCTCTTTCTTCCAGACTGGATAGTTTGGGGAAACGGTGGCGAACTCATCGACATCCTCGATAATCAACGGCATCCGAGTCGTCATCATCCCTGCAACCGCCGGGTCAAGACGTGTTAGTTGGCGATCATTGATGTATTCCTCCGATAGTCCTCTATTTTTTAGGAGGCGCAACTCGCCTGACTCGTTTATATAGCTGATGGCCGCCCGCTCGGCGCGACAGATCACAACAACGGCGTCGATGATGGCGTCCAGCGTCTCATCCAGAGTGAGCGCGGCGCTGAGTTTTAGCGAGAGATTCTGCAAGCTTGTCAGCACGCGTAGCTGTTCGCTAAAACTGGGGTCGGCGGACATAAGTTATAACCTCAAGGACAATTCGACTCGCGGGTTCCGCGAATTCTACACGAGTTCGCGCGGCGTTAGCAAAGAAGCCTTGAACCATCAACCGATTCAATTAAGTTGGCAATACCGGTATTACGCTCAGGTGGTATGCTGGAAAGGTGGGCACGCGTGGAAACCTGACGGGCCACTGAGGCGCCGTGGCTTGCACGTGTATAGTTGATAGCGTAGATTCCAGCTTCGGAAATGCGAAAGTGCTTCGGGGAAATCGGTTATGTACTTCAAACAGTTTTATCTTGGGTGTCTCGCGCACGCGTCTTACCTGATTGGCTCGGATGGTGAAGCGGCGGTGATTGATCCTCAGCGCGACGTGGACCAATACATCGCCGAAGCCGATGCCCGGGGCTTTAAGATCAAGCACGTCATCGAAACTCATCTTCACGCTGATTTCGTCAGCGGCCACCGCGAACTCGCCGCTCGCACCGGCGCCGTCATAACGTTCGGCGCAAAGTCTGGCGCGGAGTTTGCCCATCGAGCGGTCAACGAAGGCGAAGAAATCAAAGTAGGCCGCGTCACCCTGCGGTTTCTGGAGACTCCGGGTCACACGCCGGAGAGCATCTCGGTTTTGGTGATTGACAACGAAGTCTCGCCGGAGCCCCAGAAGGTACTGACTGGCGACGCGCTGTTCATCGGCGATGTCGGCAGACCGGACCTGGCCGGTGGGCGGGGCTACACCGCGGAGCAGATGGCTGCGATGCTTTACGACAGCTTACACGGTAAGCTGCTGAAACTCGACGATGCGGTGGAGGTCTACCCGGCGCACGGGGCGGGGTCGATGTGCGGGCGTAATATCTCGAAAGAGACCTCTTCAACAATCGGAGAACAGCGGCGCTTCAATTATGCATTGAAGCCGATGTCCAAAGACGAGTTTGTCAGCATGATGACCGCCGATCTGCCGGAAGCACCTTCGTACTTTCCCCGCGATGCCGAGATCAATCGAACTGGGGCTCCGGCGCTCGAGGAGCTGCCTCGACCCAGAGAGCTGTCAGCGAACGAAGTACACGCGCTTTCAAAACAGGGTCATGTTCTTCTCGATGTTCGACCGTCCGCTGCGTTTGGGAATGCACACGTGCCCGGAGCGATGAACATCGCCCTGAGCGGTCAGTTTGCCACCTGGTGCGGCGTGCTGATTGGAATCGGCACACCAATCATTCTGATTGCCGAAGACCTGGCCTCTATCGATGAGGCAGTGATGCGGCTTGCGCGCGTCGGTATTGAGAGTGTCGCGGGTTATCTTGACGGCGGAATGAAGGTCTGGGATCAAGCGGGGTTGGAGATCGCTGCGACCCCTCAGATGCCGGTCGATGAGCTTCACGAACAGATATCAGAGGGCGTGGATCTTCAAGTGGTCGATGTACGGCGTCCAGGCGAGTATGTTGCCGGACACGTACCAGGCGCCATCAATTTGACTCTTGCTCATCTCGAACAGGATCTTTCGCGGTTGGATTTGGATCGGCCTACTGCTGTGATTTGCGCGAGCGGATATCGTTCGAGCGCCGCGACGAGCATCCTTGAACGCAAAGCCTTTTCGCAGGTATTCAACATTGTTGGCGGGACCAACGGGTGGATAAACGCCGGCTATCCGGTTGAGATATAGCATCGGTGCCAGGCTTGCGAACTGTAGCGTACTGTCCAGTCTGCGCCGTTTGGTCGGGTTTGACGCTCGGCGCAGACTGGACAGTCTGCGCCGTTTGGTCGGGTTTGACGCTCAGCGCAGACTGGACAGTCTACGCTACAGTTCGCAGGCCTGGCACCAGAATACGTCTTAGACCTTGAAGGGCGATTGGTTTTCAAACTTTGAATTCAGCTGACCGACCCTGAAGAAATTTGACGTTTGATCGGGGGGCATCCTGCCCACGATTGATTTGTGAAAAGCCCGATAGCCGCCCTTGAACTTCCCGGCGTTCCAAACCCGAAGCATCGTGCCGGTGAAGAGCCCGTTGAATGTTCCATCTTGTGAGAGTTGATTGTCCTGGCAACCCGACAGCAGGATCGCCGAAGCCTTGACTGCCGCGCGCGATTCTTTCAGCTTGGGATCGCTCAGAATCGGATCATAAAAGGCTTTGTTATCGCGGTAGGTGCGCAAGGCTACCTCTATCGGCATATTTCGATATTTAACCTCCGTCGCGGTGCCATCGGCGGCGCGCGCCGGAGCGGTTGGCGGGTAGAACGAAGCCTTTAATACGGTACCGCTGTGGCAACTGTCCGAGAACACCACTATACGTACGCCCGCGGCAAACTTGGCGAGCAACGTGTAGATCTCATCGTCCAATAGTTCACCGTCGTACAAACACCATGTCTCATCCTGGCTGTCGATCTCGTCCCCGTTGAGGTCAGGGAGCTGACCGCCATGACCGGAGTAGCTAAGCAGAAAAATATCGCCGGATTTAAGCGACGATGCGGCGCTTGTTATTTCCTTTATCACCCGGGCTCGGGTGCCCGCTTTGGTCAGCAAGCTCTTTACCGTCATGCCTGCAGATTTCGCAATGGCGGTCATGTCGTTGGCATCAGCTTCGCACGCGTTCAATTCGCCCGACCAGCCGCCGTAGTGGGCTGGGTCGACCGCGTTTAAGCCTATTGTTAGCGCAGCTCCTTTTGGCATAACTTCCTCCTTCGAATGGTTTCTACTCAGTAAGTCATGACGCGAAAACTTACTGTCATTGTGCAGAAACCTGTAACTAACTTGTTATGAGGCGAGCAGAAAGCAGAAAGCAGAAGGCAGAAGGCAGAAGGCAGAAAGCAGAAGGCAGAAGACAGAAAGCAGAAGGCCACCACTGGTGAACCCCCGTCGAGGCGGCTCTCTTAACCAGCGCGATGGTCTTTCGCTCTGCCTACTGCTTTCTGCCTTCTGCCTACTGCCTTCTGCCTACTGCTTTCTGCCTTCTGCTTTCTGCCTACTGCTTTCTGGTCCCGTTACCGACGAGACCTAGTGGCGTTCGTTGGAGTGGCCTTCAATTTTTCCAGCGCACTCAAAG
Organism: Blastocatellia bacterium; assembly: GCA_035649735.1. Classification (GTDB taxonomy): domain Bacteria; phylum Acidobacteriota; class Blastocatellia; order UBA7656; family UBA7656; genus Onstottus_A. The sequence continues at coordinate 19,597 of DASRIZ010000486.1, forward strand.
TTTTTCTCCACTCAGCTTTGTCCTGCTTTGTCGCAATCGGCTGATTAAGGTCGCCGTAAAACGCCAGAATGTTCTGCCGCAGTTC